>DUMW01000021.1 GCA_012839765.1 Bacillota bacterium | reverse complement strand
TTGTTAGGAACAGGCGGGATCTCCCGGGTTGCCGTATGTTCTCAGTGTCTAGCGTGCCGAGCTCTCAGACCCCGGAGTGCTGGCCCGAACTCACCATTTTCTCGCGCTCGGGTCAGTGTTGTCTTCTGCGGCGTAAAACGCATCGACCATCCTCATTAACGTTTTTCGAGGCTCAATCACTTCAGCTTTCGCTTTCGGCCCGTTAGCTTGCCTCCCTACGCTTAAACCAGTCAGTCACCTGGCTGGCTCCAAGGGCTGGCTACAAGCTGGTTGGTTAGACCTTTTCTTGACCGGATTCCCACCGGTTAGAACATACGCCATTTCCCGGCCGCACTTACGCTTACACAAGACCGACTATGCCCAGGATTTGATCGATCGGTTCAGTCTTGTAGGTAGTATGCCCCAAATCGCCGTATCAGTAGATATGTTGGATACGGGGATTGATGTACCCGAAGTGGTTAACCTAGTCTTTTTCAAGAAGGTGAGATCAAAGGCTAAGTTCTGGCAAATGATTGGGCGGGGAACTCGCCTCTGCCCGGATCTGTTTGGCCCGGGTTTGGACAAGGAGAGCTTCCTTATCTTTGATTTCTGTGGGAACTTTGAATTCTTCCGTGCCACTCCCCACGGGAAAGAGGTAAAGGGTACTATGGGCTTGACTGAGCGAATATTCAACACCAAACTTGAGCTTATTTACGAGTTGCAGCATCTTGATTACCAGGAAGAGAAATATGATCAGTACCGGGAAACGTTAGTCTCTGACCTAGTTGAAGAGATCAAGTCATTGAATACAGAAAGCTTTGTGGTGAAGCAGAAGCTTTGGTACGTAGAGAAATACCGCACCGAATCGCAATGGCAGAGCTTAACAGTTGTTGAAGTAGAAGAAATTAAGGAGAACCTTGGGCCGTTGATTCCTCCGGCCGCAGATGAGGAGATGGCTAAACGCTTTGACAACCTCATGTATACTCTGCAGCTTGCTCTAGTTTTGGGAAAGAGCATCACCAAAGGTAAGAACGAAGTGATCCGCACTGCCAAAGTACTGTCGGTGCAGGGAACGATTCCCCAGATAAGGGCTCAGCGAAGGATCATTGCGGAAGTTCAGACCGAGCAATTCTGGACTGGTGTCGACCTTCTGCAACTAGAACAGGTGCGGGAATCACTAAGGGAGCTGATCCGGTTCATTGAGCACGATGCCTCACGTATCTACTATACCAACCTTACCGATGAGATCCTTTCCGTCCAGGAGAATGTAGGGGAATTCGGTTCAAGCGAACTGCAGAGCTATCGGAAAAAGGTAAATCAGTACTTACGAGAGAATAAGAACCACTTGTCTATTCACAAATTACGGACCAACAAGCCACTGTCCGAGGAGGACTTTCTGGCCTTGGAGCAGATACTATGGCACGAAGTAGGTACCAAGGAGGATTATGAACGGGAGTTCGGTAATACGCCGTTGACAGTGCTAGTGCTACAGGTTGTAGGATTAGATCAAGAGACAGCCAATGAGGCTTTTTCAGAATTTCTAAACGATCACAACCTTGACAGCAGGCAAATACGGTTTGTGAAAACCATTGTGGATTACGTAGTTAAGAACGGAGTCATTGAGAAGAAAGCCCTCCAAGAGGAGCCCTTTCGGTCCATTGGTAGCATCGTGGATGTGTTTCCCGAAGGTAGTGCACGGAAAATCGTGTCGATTATTGACCGGTTGAATGAGAATGCTATCAGCGCCGCAGGAGCATAGGAAACCGCTTGCTACTCGTTCATAGGACACGTATTCGGGAAACCTCTAGCGCCGGTCATCATTTATGCCGTGCGAAATGACGAAGCAGAGCTTCCAAACGTCATATTCTAGTGTTTGAGTATTCTATCCCCTAGGTTTTAAGAGCATACTGTCTTCGTGGCCGTTGACAAGGAACAACCCACAGGATACGGTGTATATTAGCAGATCTGGTATAAGTCAAGTATTACATAGTCTGGTAGGCGGATATGATGACGACTATCAAAGGCCAGGGAACCGCTGCTGAGTATATACTAAGCAGCCGTTCGGGGTCCTACAAGATTGTGGTTGCGTTCTGTCATGCAACTTGAAGAATACACGACTCAACGACTATCCAATCGTCCGAAGGGGGTCATGCAATCTCTATGGAAGCAGTAGTACGAATCGCCAAGAAGGAAGATGCAGCTGCGTTGCATCGGTTTCTGGAGCAAAGCTATGGACACGGTAGGGATTTCTTCTACCGTCACTACCCAGATCGCTACCGGGATGAAGATGATGCCTTGAGCTGTTTTCACATTGTTGTGGAAGACGGTCAGATTGTCTCCAACGTTGGGGTCTTCCCAATGGAGGTCGTCATACTAGGGGAACACTTCAAATGTGCCGGAATTGGTGGGGTGGCAACTCATCCCCAAGCCCGGGGCAAGGGATATATGACTAGACTCTTGGAGGAGTCCCTCAGGGGGATGCGCGAGGAAGGCTCCGATTTTTCCATGCTGTGGGGTAACCGCCAGCGCTATGGGAGTTTCGGATATGAACTCTGTGGTGGACAGTATCATCTAGTGTATAGCAAAAGGTCCTTTGAACGGGGCAATGTGAAGCCTGAGGCGGTGATGGAGGTTGAACCTGCTGATCCCGAAGTCATCGAGAGAATCCGTTGCTTACATCAAACGCTATCATGTCGGGTGGAACGTCCCTGTTTGCCCTCACAACTCAAACGATTAGGTTTGCGTATCTTCGTTGGTTCTAGTGGTTACTTAATCTCTAATCGGGAGTTTTCAGGTGATCTTTATGTAGAGGAAGTTATCTCTCCCGAAGGAGAAGAAGCGGGTCTGATCTATGGAGCCCTCAACTGTACTTTCGGTTCAAGGGCCCATCTCTGTGTTGAAGCTGCTCACAGTCCGAGGAATAGCCGGCTGTTTGGTGCTTGTGAAAGTTGGAGTATTAGTCCCCAAGCGATGTTTAGGATTGTGAATTGGTCAAGTTTTATGCTGAAGCTAAGACCAGTACTGGAGCAGTTAGCAGTTGACCTTCCGCCCTTTGGGATGTCCATTGGCTGCAAGGATGGCGAGACCCTGGACGTTGTTTCTGTTGAGTGGAACGGCAAGAAGATGACGGTGGTCCCGAAGAAGGGTTCAGGCTCCTATGTGGAACTAGAAGTACGTCAGCTTACCAGTCTTGTCTTTGGTGGTCCACCGGCAAGCAAGGATCTAGGTACGTTTGGTTTACTGTTACCAGTTCCTGTTTTCATTGCCCAGATGGACGCAATCTAGATGTGTATTTAGTGCATGGGGGAAGGCAGACGGTGCCTTCCCCTATATTGGTATCTCGCTGGGGTTATCTCCTTAGTTATGACCGAAATTCTTACCCCTTGACAATTTGGCACCTGCAGGATATGGTACTTATGAAAGGTTTTATACAAGTTGGAGGATTCCATAGTCTATTAGGTGGATGTGACGGAGTTGCTGGGAAAGGCGAAGGGCCCTCAAAAGATTAACCAAAAACAGATTGCCGCTATGCTGAATATCTCTCAATCGACCGTCTCCAGAGCTTTGAGCGGTTCAAGAAGCGTCGATACTGCAACTCGGCGCAAGGTACTAGAAGCGGCTAAGGCGTTAGGGTATACGCCTAATTACTTGGCCCAGAGTCTGGTTTTGCAGCGGACCCGGCATCTTTGCTATATCATGCCTACCTTCGGTTTTATCCAAGGGGAGGTTACGTCCAGCATTCTAGCGGGGGCGGGGGATACGGCTGGGGAATTAGGTTATCGGTTTACGTTAGTCGCAGAAGCCCAGGAGGAGTTGCTGACCCTAGCAGCAGATGGCATGTACGATGGATTGTTCTTAACCTTAGAGGATCCGGAAAGCGCCCTGGAACAGTTGAATCAGATCCTAGAGGCAAATTACCCCATTGTCTTGGTCAACTGTTGGCTTGACGATCCTAGGGTACATTATGTGGCAACGGATAATTGGTACGGCGCCTATACCGCCACCCGATACCTCCAGGAATTAGGTCATCGACGGATTGCCTTTGTTGGTCCCTTGGGGGGACAAATAGGTAAGGAACGGTTTCTAGGATTTAAGACCGCCTTTCAGGAGGCTAGTCCTGGGCTAGACCCCCAGACACTAGATGTGTATTGGCCCAAGCGGATTGAGGAGGTGGAAAAACGTCTAGAGGAGGTATTCAACTTCTCTCCTTTCCCCACAGCCTTTGTCGTGTCTTCGGACCTAACTGCGATTGGTCTGATGCGGTTACTGGAAAAACGGGGGAGTGGGGTTCCCCAAGACGTATCGGTGATTGGCTTTGATGATATTACCACCGCAGCATATAATCTGCCGGCATTGACCACCGTTGAGATTCCAGGACATCGGATGGGTTGTGAAGCCATGCATGTGATGTATCGACTGCTGAACCGCAAGGCGTCTTCCAAACCCGAACAAGCGATTCAGATCAAGGTGCCTGCCCGCCTCATAAAACGGGACTCCTGCGAAGCCCCTGCTTGTAGCGGGTCCTAAACAGCTCTCAGAGTCCAATCATTAGTCTGAACCGCAGTGTCTTTAGTCCTAGCAAGTAGCCAGGTCAAGATGCTAGCAATGATACAGACTATAGCCCACGATACCACAATAGCATTCCAATTCCAACGCTCCAAGATTATTCCTGTGAATATGCTCATGAAAGCGGCACCCATGTAGGATGCGAAATCGAGGAAGCCAGCCATGGTGGACTGTTTGCCGACCCGGGCGAACTTCAGAGGAATTGAGTAAACGTAAAAAAGACCCCACCTGGCCTTCTGGGTGGGGGTTGTGTTATGCTTGTTAGTTTTTCTTCTGTGTACGGCAATAGTCGGGGATTTCGGGAGACCAGGGCATGAACCGTTCGAGGTCACT
>DUMW01000020.1 GCA_012839765.1 Bacillota bacterium | reverse complement strand
ACTCTTGAATGATCTTCTCCTTGAACTCATCAGAATACTGGCGTGACTTCATTTGGAAACCCTCCCTGACTCAATACTATCATAGTGCAAAGGGTTTCTCCAAACTCATTGCGGGGCCCTTAGGCCCACATGTGACGTTCGACTAGGGTCGGTCTGCCTTCGAACTGGTTTGCCGTCGGTAGGTTGTTAGCGGTCACCGCATGGACATAGCTGGCTTGTTTGCCTATAATAGACCCGATACTTGTAGGAGATCATAGATATGGGTGAATGCTTTCGATGAAGAGTTCCAGTCTTTGGACAAACAAGTGTTTTGTAGCCTTCATGGCTGTTGTGGCCTGTATTCTTTGGGGTAGTGCTTTCCCGATTTTGAAGCTGACCTACGCTGAACTGCAGCTGACCCCCACAGATGTCTATAGTCGCTTGCTTTTGGCCGGAGGACGGTTTCTGTTAGCTTCGGTGATGATCTTTATCCTGTTCGGTGCTTTTCGGCAACCGATGGGGATCAGGCGGGAATGGGTCTTTCCTCTGTTCCTGCTGGGGCTAGCCCAGACGGGACTACAGTATTTCTTCTTTTACAACGGTGTTGCCCATGCCACAGGCATCAAAAGTGCTATTCTCAATTCCGTGGGCAATTTTCTGGTTGTGGTTTTGGCTCCCTTGTTCTATCCCGATGATCGCCTCCACCTGGGGAAAGTGATCGGTTTGGTTGCTGGGTTTGCAGGGATCGTTCTAGTCAACTGGCAGCCTCAGGGCACCGGTTTTGATTGGCAGTTTTCTTTGGTGGGTGAAGGATTCTTGATGTTTGCGGGGATTACCAGTGTAATCGGCACCTTCTATGCCAAGAGACTGTCCCGCAAGATCCATCCCGTGGTGATGAATGGCTATCAGTTATTGTTTGGCTCGCTGCTTCTGCTGATCAGCGGAGTTCCGGCTTTATTGAAGGGAAGCCTGCGGACGACTCCGTTGTTTTGGGGTCTTTTCTTGTACTCTGCCTTCCTGTCCGCCGCGGCCTTTTCCATCTGGTACACGTTGTTGAAGTATAACAGGGCGGCCGAGGTTACCATGTACCGGTTTACCATTCCCGTGGCCGGGGCCATCTTGTCCGCGGCTTTACTGCCTACCGAAAGACTGACCCTTTCCGTAGGGGTGTCCCTCTTGCTAGTGGCTTTGGGCATTGTGGTGGTGAACCGGTGGCGACCCTCGGATGAGGGTGAACTTGTGAGAGGTGGAGAGGCTGGATAAAGCTGATTTTCTGCGCAGGATATGAAAGGAAAGCCTGCTGGGCCATTGACAGACAAGATGTCCCTGGTATATTTTAGGAAATAGAGAGAACGGTGCTGTATTGTCTCTTGTGTCAGGTGGGCACGTGCTCATGGTGAACTACCATTCCAGTGAGGATCTGGACATGATGCCCATGACTTGGGGGTATACCCCAGGGCGATATTGCGCTGGGAGACGAGTTGGTCATTGTCCAGGCTAACGACGATGTCTACTCCTGCCGCGGTGGGACACCCCTGTAAGATCTGGAAAAGTACTAGCTTTCACGTCCTGAACTTGGTGTTCGGCAGAGAGTCGGTCTGAGATTGCTCGCAAAAGACTTTGAATTCGGTGGAATGACAATTGGTTTCCCAGTTTTGTCTTGCCTTGGCGACATTGTGCAAGAAGCCGTTAGCTATATTTGACATCATAGAAACGTTAAGGTAGTATTAAATCAGTTAATCGGTTAAATGGGGGAGGAGTCGTGCAACCGCGTATCCGTGATGTAGCGAAGCTCGCCGGAGTCTCCGATGCTACGGTGTCTCACGTTATCAATAATACATGTCCTGTAAGTCCGGAAACCAGAAAACGGGTGGAAGCAGCTATTAAGGAGTTGAATTATAGACCTAATGTCGTGGCCCGGAGCTTACGGGTGAAGAATACCCAGACCATCGGGCTGGTGGTTCCCAACGTGATGAACCACTTCTTTGGTGCCATTGCCGTTGACTTGGAAAAAACCGTGGCCAAGGAAGGATACTCCCTATTTGTCTGCAACACGATGTCGAACCCAACCCATGAGCGCAAGTTGCTGGAGTCCCTTGCGGGCAGAAGGGTAGATGGTGTGGTGATGGCACCAGCTGTCGATAGTCCCGATGCCTTAGAGCCCTTAACACGTTTGAATATTCCGGTGGTGTTTATTGACCGGGTGATCTCCGGCACCGATTATTCCCATGTACTGACAAACAACGCGGCAGTTGCCGGTCAAGTGGTGGATCACTTGGTGGAAGACGGTTATGTGCGGATCGTGGCGGTGGTGGAAGATGATCTGGGCTCGACGATCCGTGAACGATTGCAGGGATTTAAGTCGGCTGCTGCCCGGTATGGTAAGGTGGAACCAAAGCTCTTCAGTTTTGCCAAACAGTCCGAGGCCGAGTTGGTCGCCTTGTGCAAGGAAGGTCCCAAAACCGCCGTGTTTCCTTTAAACTATCAAGCTTCGATCCGATCTTTACGGGTATTTAGACAGGCGGAGATTCGTTTTCCCGATGATGTGGGTTTCTTTATGTTCGACGAAAGCGAATGGAATGAGATTGTGGTCCCCGCCATTTCCAGTGTAAAGCAGTCGGCGGCGGAGGTGGCCAAGGAGGCGGCAAGGCTGATTATACGAGCGACTAGCGAGCAGGTCCAGGAGAAGGTTGTGGTCCCTGCTAAGTTGTTTGTGCGGGAATCTTGTTCGACGGCTTGTATGAACAGGTATCGACAAAAGGGGTAGAGCAATCGGCGTTGGAGTGTGCTCAGACCATGTGAGCTTGGTACCATGTTCTTGCCGGCTTTTTTAATCGATTAAGAGAGATTTTTGCTGGCATTCAACATAGATTGTCGCCAGCATAGTGCAGGTCAATGAAGAATGAAGGTAACTAAGGAGGGGTAATCAATGCGTAAATTCATGATTAGATGTGATATCGAAGGCGCCAGCGGTGTGGTTAGCTACCAGCAGAGTGATCCGGCGGGAAGCGAATATGCCTTTGGACAGAAAATGTTCATGGACGACTTGGTTGCGCTGGTAGACAGTCTAAACAGTATCGGTGCCAAGGAGATTGTGATCTATGATGAGCACTTCTACGGCAGGAATATTGATATCAGTGTCCTGCCGAGCAATGTACGGGCCATCTGTGGCAAACCACCCTACCGTCCCGATTGGCCTGGCGGTCTTGATTCGTCTTTCACCGGACTGATTCTGTTGGGTTTCCATGCGAAAGAGGGTACAGAAGGCGCCTTGCTGCCCCATACATACGAATCGGATATTAAGGATATCCGGTTAAATGGGTTGTCGGTGGGTGAGATCGGCGTGGAAGCGGCCATCGCCGGAGACGTGGGGGTTCCCACAGTGTTGGTGATCGCTGACAGTGCTGGGGCGGAGGAGGCAGAGGAGCTATTGCCCGGTGTCTTTACTGTCTCGGTAAAGGAAGCCCTAGGGGAGAGCGGTGCCCTGTGCTATTCTTCCCAATGGGTCCGGAAGGCTATTGAGGAAAAGGTCAGAGAACTAGGTTTGGCAGCGGAACTACCGAAACCCTTTGTTGTCCCGGGACCCGTTCGTATGGAAGTAGATCTTTACCCAGGGGATTTTCTGACGGCGATGAAAGAGCAGTATTCAGCCCAGATGAACGGTGACACCGTGGTCCTTGAGGGTAAAAATGTGACCGAAGTTTGGGCAAAGTATTGGCAGATGAAGCTGGTTTGTTTAGAAAGGCTTTCGTGATGAAGGCGAGTTTGTTTCCGACAATTGAAGAGCGGGTTCAGCTCTTCAAGCAGTACTACAAGATGGAGCTTTCCCGTCCACTATTAGGTTTCTTCTTGGGCAGCGAATATCCTTTGCACCGCTATCCAGCGTCGCAGGGGTTGCCCGTGAATCGGGCCCTTGTCCCCGAGGACTTTCCCGTGGATGAATACGTACGGGATAGTCAACAACTTTTTGAACGGCATGAAGCCTGTGGAGGAGACTTCATCTGGAGTGGTAGTGCCTTTTGGGGCATTCCCTGGCTGGAAGCGGCTTTGGGCTGTCCCATCATTGCGGACCATACCACGGGATCTATCAGTAGCCGTAAGCCAGCTAGTTTTGTAGGGCCGGGCTCAATTCCCTCCTTTAGTACGGAGAATCCCTGGGTGGTCAAGACCCGGGAGTTTCTGGAGAAACTGGCCGAAGGCAGTGGTGGTCGTTGGCCGATTGGGACCACAAGGATGCGTGGGATTGCCGATTTGCTCATGGCCCTGTATGGCAGTGAAGAATTCCTGTTCGTTATGCTGGAAAAAGGGGATGAGGTGCGGGAAGTCTGCAAGAGACTCACTGACTTCTGGATTGCCTATGCCCAGTTTCAGCTTGAACTAATCCCTCTTTTCCATGGAGGCGTGGGTTCCTTCTATTACAACATGTGGGCACCGGCAGGTACGGTGTGGCACCAGGAGGATGCCACTGCCCTGATGTCTCCCGGGCTCTATGAGGACTTCATATTGCCCTGGGATCAGAAGATCGTCGAGTCCCTCCCTGGGTGCATCGTGCATCAACACTCCATCGGATATATTCCTACCGAACACTATCTTGACATGGGAGTGTTGGCTTTGGAGATGCATATCGATGCAGGAGGGCCTTCGGCTAGGGAGTTGGCGGAGGTTCACCGGAGCATCCTAGGAAGTCGTCCGCTACTTATCTGGGGGAAGATGACTGCAGAGGATCTGGATTGGATTTTTAGTCAATTGCCAACCAATGGTCTAGCGGTGCAGCAGGTGGTTAGTTCCCCGAAGGAAGCCCACCAAATCTACCGGCGTTATATGAACTGTTGAAAATTTGTTCTTAAGCTCCAGGGGATAGGCGGTTGGCCTGTTCCCTCGGAGCTATTTGCCTTCTCCGGACATTGATTGCCTGTGACACTCCATCCTAAGGTGCCCGCGCGGCGGATTTAGCTTCACCAGGATTGTGGAGCAGTTGGCAGGAGTTGGGGGAAAGATAGAGAACTAGAGTGGTGGAGGTGTTCACGGGTGAAAAAGGAGATCAAAACTGAGCATGCCCCTAAGGCCATCGGCCCATATTCCCAAGCGGTGCAGTGGGGTAATCTTTTGTTTGTCTCGGGCCAAATTCCCTTGGATGTCAATGGTCAAATTGTGGGGACAACCATCGAAGAGCAAACCCACCAAGTCTTGGCTAACCTGAAGGCGATCCTGGAGGAAGCCGGTAGCCGGGTGGAGAACCTGCTGGAGGTTACGGTTTTCCTCACCGATATGGCCAGTTTTGACGCGTTTAACAGAACCTACGGGCAATGGTTAGGTGAAGGGGTAAAACCAGCCCGGGCAGTGGTGGAGGTTTCTGCCTTACCCAAGGGTGTACTGGTCGAAGTGATGGCCAAGGCTTACGTAGATGCCTAGGAAACTGAACCCTTCTGATAGTGGGACAGCCCCGCAGAGCCAGCATCCATTGGCTCTTGTGGGGTTTTTTTGTGTGGTATGCAATACCTAGGAGGAAACCGGTGTTCTTTGACGAATAAGTTAGATAGGGCAGTCCGGTATGGGAATGTTGAGAGTGGTGATATAATTGGCAACGCGCAAAGCCTACGAGAAAGTGGCGTATCTGATTCGGGAGGAGATCTTGTCTGGTAGGTTGTCCCCTGGTGAACAACTGCCTTCGGAACGGGAATTAGCCGACCGGTTTGATGTTAGCAGGGACACCATCCGCCGTGGAATCGCCGTCGTGGCGGAAATGGGGATCTTGGAAAGAATCCCTGGGCGCGGTACCTTTGTTGCCCAAAGGGACTCGGATTCCGGAAAACAGGTGACCTTGAAACTGGCCCAGTTCAATTCCGGTGGGAAGATTGTGGAACTGTTTGCGAGGAGAATTATCCCGGCCTTTGAAGCTAAGTATCCCGCCATCTCGGTGGTTTTGACCACAGAAGCTAGCCCCGATATCGTGGTCACCGACGATGCCCATATTCGGCACTACATCAATACTGGTCAGATCATCAGTTTGGCCCCGTGGATGAAACAGTTGGATCTGGACGAATACTACCCGGAAGCTATGGAACCGGTCATGATGGAGAGTACACTGTGGGCCTTTCCACGGGCTTTCTCACCGGTGATGATGTTTTATAACGCTTCGTTACTTAAAGAGCATAACATTCCTTTGCCTGAACCCGATTGGAAATGGGAGGATTTCGTGGTGCTGGCGGCTTTGGCCACCGATTTGAAGGAAGGGTACAGGGGATTTGCTTGGACTGTGAATCCGAAAAGGTGGATGGCTTTTGTCTTCCAAAACGCTGGCGCGATGCTCAAGGATCCCTACACTTCAAACATGGACGCCGATGAAGTAGTTGAGGCAATGGGATTTTATGCTGATCTGGTCCATAGATACCATATTGGATCATTGCCCAAGGACATGACCCGTTTTTCCGCAAACAACGAGCTGTTCTTACAGGGTAAATCGGCCTTTGTGGCCAACGGTGCCTTTAGTATTGTGGAGTATCGCAACCTTGGTTTTCAATGGGGAGTGGTACCCTTGCCCCAGGGCAAAGTGCGTGCCACGTGCTTAGCCGGAGAGTATATGGCCATCAGCCGGCACTGCCCTTGGCCGGAACTGGCCTGGGAATTTATCAGGTTCGTGGCTGGGCGGGAAGTACAGGGTTTATTGGCGGAGGTCGGTTATGGATTGCCACCCAGTCGGGCGGTGATAAAGCAGTTGTCTTCGGAGCACCGTCTCTTCTTAGAGGAGCTGCCCTTTGCGCGGCTGGCCTGGGAAGGTCGGACCATTGAACCGTGGCTGTTAGCTATTAACGAATCCTGGCGCGCCTGGTCGGGCAAGGAAGAGGTCAGGACCGTCTGTGAGCGCATTAAACAGGCCCAGGATGTACTGCTAAGAAAGAACCTCCTGACCCAAGGGGAGGAGCGACCTGAATGTATATTGTGACCGCGGTTCTGAAGCTCGAGAAGTCTGTCGCACAAGGTTGTCAAAAAAACCGCGGTATGGATAGTTACAGAAGGAATTGGGTAACGAGCGTCGAAGTATGGAAATATAACCGACCGGTATGGAGAGTACATAATTATATATATATCTTGTTCTTTAGCGGTGTAGCCTAGGGGAGCAGATTTGGGAGATGTAGTTGGCGGTGTAGGTTCTGTAAGTGTATGGTCTTTCGGGTGCGCAGGAGATGACTCGGGTCTGCTTGGTCGGGCTTGGTTCTAAATGGTTTGGGTTAATCCAGCCACGTCGAGAGATGGTTCCGGGGAGGTGACGCACTGGCGGGAGGGTCTTTGTAAGAAAAGATAGATACCTAGACAGTCATCGGGAAGAATCTATCCGGGAGGGAGCATGCTAATGAGAAAAATATTTGCTATCGTGGGAATATTGGTACTTTTATTAAACATTGTGATCGCAGCCCAAGCAGCCCAATCCTTAACGTTGCTGGATGACGAAGGCAAGCCTATCGCCTGGACCGTGGTGGTCTTAAACGATGGGACTACTGAATGGGTGGGCATCACCGGGGACGATGGCACAGTGGAAATTGCGGGTTTTCAGGAGGGTAAGTATCAGTTGACAGTGCCCCTAGAGACCTATAGTGCGGAGATTGTCCTGGAGCCGGAAGTGGTTGTGCGCATTCCACGGCAAAACCTATTCCGTAATCCCAGTTTGGAAGTGAAAGGCAATGCCGGTCGGCCGATGAATTGGGGTTCTGATACACCGGCGATGGTAACCTATGATGAGACGGTGAGTCATTGGGGGTCCGCCTCGGCGTTAATCAGCGTTCCCGACGACTTTTCCGGCAAGTGGTGGAATAACAACATCGTACAGGAATATCAAGGGCCTTGCGTCGGGGTAACCTTTAAAGCCACCGCCTGGGTGAAGACCGAAGGACTGTGGGGCGGGCAAGGAGTTCATTTCGTCCTGGATTGCAAAAATGCGCTGGGGAACGAAATGTATGCCCGGGCCTTTTCCGGATACGTGGCAGGGACCAGTGATTGGCAATTGATTGAAGCCACTGTGTATGCGCCGGAGGGGACCGAAAAGATTCGGTTTGCCGTACAGGTGGACGGAAAGGGCAAAGTCTGGATTGATGATTTGAGTCTGGTGAAGGTGGAGTAGGCCCAATCCAAGCAAAGTAGGTGGCATAACGATGGGGGGAAGCAGGTTGTTATATGCGGTATTAGTTGTCGTGGTCCTGTTGATCCTATCCACCACGACCATAGCGGCGGAGGCGGCCAGTGACTTGGTGACAATGCGGGGAAAACTCTTTATCGACAGTTGGCGGGACCGGGTTGCGGAGATTACTGAGCAGATGCCTTTCCGCACCCGGGCATCCATGGCCCTGGCCGATTTCGCCTTGTATGTCCTGGAGCCCCAGAACTTCATCTACCGACTCCGTCTGGGGGAAGTGGATGAACTGGTAAGCTGGATTTACGAGAACTGGCCCGAGGAGCCGTCGGAAAAGATTCAGGCGGATCATGATTCTTATTGGGCCCTGGGGCTTTTGGTACGTCTTTACGGGCTGCACTTGAGGCAACTGGAAGCAGGAAAACAGGGGCTTAACGAAGCTACTGCAGCGAAGCTGTTGGAGATCTTTTGGCGCCGTGTCTCAGCGGTTTCCAAGATCGAAGACAGCACTGAACTGCACGTTGTTTATGGCAGTGAGAACCACGACTTCATGCGGAAAGGCTTTAATCTCTTGGCCTCTATGTGGCTGGCCCAAGATGAGGAGTATGCCGAGAGAGCCTATGAACATGGGGGGAAGGCTGCGGACCACTATCGGGCGTGGCGAGAGTGGTTCTTTGCCTATGTAGCCTTCCGGGCCCGGGAAGGGTTGCTGGCGGAGGTGGCCAGCCCCTGCTATGGGCAGATCTATTTGGAACCAATGCTTAACTTGTATGACTTTGGTGATTCCCTGATACGTAAAGCCGCGCAGGATTTTCTGGATCTGTACTGGGCTTTGTATGCCATTGAACAAATCGATGGTGTGCGGGGTGGGGCGAAGGTCCGGTCCTATAAGGTGGTCAACTCCGAGAATCCCACGGGGGACAATACCCGGGCCTTTTTCTATTTCTTGACGGGGATTGGCACTACCACCACCCAGTACCTGCAGTTGCATCCGGCCACCACGAGCTACCGCATGCACCCAGTGGTAGAGAACTTGGCGCGAAGTTGGGAGCAACGGGGTGTGTACAACGTGGTTCGGCGGATCCCCGGTGAAGGGATCAATGATGATGCGGCGGGGACTTATATTCTGTCTATCCCCAGTCAGTTTGTGCGCACAACCTATTGTACCCCGGACTTTGTCCTCGGAGCCCTGGTGCAAGATCCCAACAGGCACTACACCCGGATTACGGAGCAGAACCGGTGGTTCGGTGCCATTTTCGCTACTGGCCAGCGGGTCTTCGTGGAGGCTTGTTATGCCGGCCACCGAGATAACACCTATTACGACATGCGGGGGATCCATGCCGGTGGAACCATCATCGCACAGCTGGGCAAGGAAGCCCACCATGCTAGCCACTTGCGCATCTTTGTCACCCCCGGTGTGAAATCGGTGAACAAGCAAGGGTGGATGTTTGCGGAGTTGGGCAACAGTTACATGGCTGTCACTGCAGCGGTGGGTACTTTGCAGCCCAAGTTTGCAGATGGCTATTACGTGGTGACCAATGGTGCTTCTCCGGTGATTATCCAAGTGGTGCGAAAGAATGAAAAGCTGCCCACCTTTGAGGACTTCTGCAATGCGGTACTGCAAAAGGGCTATAGTATCAACACCGGTGTGCTCACATATACAGATTTGGAGACCGGTAGTGTAATTGAGTGGGATCTGAGTCAAACCACCATCCCCAAGATCAATGGCGAGACTGTTGATCTGGATCCGGAGTTAACCTACGATAGTCCCTTTGTCCAGGGCAGTCGGGAGGAGGCAAAGGTGAGGATCATGGGGTTGGACGGCGAGGAATTGATCATCAATTTCTCATACGAAGACTAAAGCTAGACAGGAGGCCACCTTATGCGTAAGAGCTTGTTTGTATGTTTTCTGTTCATTGGATTACTGTTGTTGTCACAAGTAGCCCTGGGCAAGACCGTGGTCCGGGTGGCGCAGCATGGTGGGGAACCGGTACTCCGACTCTACGAGGCATTGGTGGAGGCCTTCTATGAGGTATACGGCGATGAGGAAATCGAGATCCAGATTGAAATCGTCGAATATGAAACCTATATTTCAAGGATCATGTTGCAGGCCGCTACAGGTACCCTGCCCGATGTGGTGCGGATCCCAGGAACTTTATGGTTTGAGTTCATGGGGAGTGACGGTTTCATTGAACTAGAACCTTTCCTGTTGGAGTCGCCGTATTATGACCCCGCTGAGCTGCCTCCAGATAGTTTTAAGAAGGACCGTTACCAGGGCAAGCTCTATAGCATTTCCCAACCCAACTGGTTTCAGAATGCATTGGTGTGCTGGTTGAATCTGGATATGCTGGATTCCATGGCCTTTTCTGTACCCGATGTCAACTGGACTTGGGATGAAATGTTGAACATGAGCCAAAAGATGACGGAAATTGATGCCCAAGGACGTGTGCTGCGGGTAGGAGATTTAGGTAGCTTGCGCTTGGACCGCCAGTGGTATCCCCTGTGGCAGAATATCTTGTATTCCTTTGGGGGTAGCATTATTGCCGAGGACTTCTCCGAGTCCGCCATCAACAGCCTGGAAGCTAAGGAGGCCTTTGGCTTCATCGGGCAGTGGCATTCCACGATCCCGCCGAACCCGGGGATCTGGTGGCCTGGCGGTTCTGTAGGCATGCATTTCGAGTGGCTGAATGCGGACATGCAAGAGGACTCATTGCCTTTTCGCATGGGTGTGGTGGCGGCGCCTACGGGGCCCGCTGGACACGGTTATGTAGACGGGTCCATTGAGCCCAGCTATCCCTATGGGATCCCCAAGACATCGGCCAATCCCGAGGCGGCCTGGAAGGTACTCGAGTTTCTGCTCTTTGCTGAGGAGGCCGTGCTGGCTTACAAGGACTCTGGTCAATTAGCACCGCTGCCCTTCCGATCCTATCTGGAAAAGGTGGGCGATGTATACACAGACTTCCAGCAGACCCATGTGCTGCCGTTGGCGTTACAGATTCCTGAACTTCGCCAGCCACGGTTTGTGGATCCCTTGGGTCCGCTGGCCACGGATGTAAACCGATTGGTGTACACGGCGTGGGCTGAGTTGTTAAATGGGCAGGTGGATAAGCTGGATGAAATCAAACGGCTGCTGGACCTTTATCTGGCAGAAGTCAGTCCCACGGTAGAGGCCATCCAAGCCCGTATCGCCGACCTTAAAACCCAATAGTAGTCGATCTAGTGTTTTGGCCCTCTGGTTTGTCTGACCAGGGGGTCTTTTTGCCTATGGCTATGCAAATCGTCTGCCAATTCTCACTGGGAGTGCGAAGGTAAGTCTTCTCTGAGTCTTGAGCCTGGGGTGGGTCAGGGGCCAGGTGTACCTGGGTTGTTTCAGGTATTTATTCAGTGCTAGGATCCTAGGATTCTAGGATTGGGTCCACGCAAATTTCGTAGGGACGCTTGAAGAAGAGAGGGAGGATATTCCAGACAAAAAAAGAAAGAGTCCTCAAACAAGAAAAGAAGGCGCTAAGCGCTAAAAGGAGGACTCTTTCCATGATT
>DUMW01000019.1 GCA_012839765.1 Bacillota bacterium | reverse complement strand
TTGTTTTTCTCGGTGAGAATCGACAATTTCCCTGCCCTTTTGGGATTGGGGTTATCCCTGGGCGAGGTACTGCGTACGAGAGACCAAATCAGAGCCAGGTCTTAGTCATCTAAGACTTAGGTTAGCCTTGGGCTGGTGGACGAAGGAGCAAGTTAATTGCAGGAACCCGGGTACTTTTGTGGAACATATCTGCCAGGCATATGCGGATGTATGATGGGCCAAGGCACCTTGGAAGGCGAGGGGTGACTGCGGGATGAAGCGTTTTCGGTATCGTAAGCCATCGGTGAAGACTGTCTTAGGCATCACCAAGGCGAAAAAGAGGATTAAGAAGGCTACTGGGATCACCGCAGCGACAAAACCTTTGCGCGCTGGGACCAACTTTAGGCGCCGGGTGAAGCGCAAGGTGGGATATTATTCCACTGCTGGCAAGATCGTTCGCCACGGGAAGCTACCTACACCCTTGGGTTGCTGTGTTCCGGTGCTCGTGCTTTTCGTTTTCGTTTTGGGGTTGTTGTCACTTGTAGTTTTCGCTGCAGTTCGCTGAGTTCGCTAGCGAGAGTATTCCTGTCAGAAAACCTGGTTTGAGCATGAAGTGTTCATAGCTTTATAGAGGACAGACGGAAAGAGAAGAAGGGGGTCAGGCCGGATTTCCGGCCTGAGCTTCGCTGTGGGATCTTGCAGGGATCAGCAGGGTAATATCTGCATCCAGATATTCCTGTCCGAGCCTTTTGGCAGCACTTACCCGATGGTGCCCATCCAATACGAAGTACTTCCTATCCAGCTCATACACGCTGATTGCTTCGCCCAGTTCGCCCCGCTCCATCAGTCGGGAGACCTTTCGTGCTCTTTCTTTACTGAAGATGCCTTTGAACTGAAAGTCTTCCTTCATGTCCGCGACACGGCCTACCGTCCCTACGATCCTGTCAACCCGGACCGGATGCACGCCAAGCTCCCTACGGTACAAGAGGGGGTACTTGGCTCGCTCCTCCTCAAACGACAGAACCTTCTGTTTCCGTCGAAACAACAACATTTGGGTTCCTCCTTCCTACTTAACATTCTGCGCGGGTCTCACTATGTCCCGCGGGACATGTCAGTTCCCGCTTCTCTATGATAGTACGAAGAACAGGGAAGTGCAAGGGGTAAACAGGCTCTTTTGACAATATTTCTGATGGACTTGGGATAAGGAAAGATGGAATCGTGAGACGCAAGGTGTCACACACTAGCCTCCGCCGAAGCCACCTTAGGAAAAGGGTAGTAGATGCGCCGTATCGGAACTAGTGGGGACTTGCTACTCCGGAGGAGATTCAGAAACTGTACGTGTACATTTTATCGGTCTGGGCCAATTTTGAATTGAGTATCAGCAATCTCGTTTCTTCCCGATCCACCTCGGGAAAGCATCTGTACGTTCCTGAAGACGTAACGAGAACCATCACAGAGTGTAATATACTCTCTATCAACCACCTCAAATTTGAACCAGAGGACCGTTTTGGCCCGGGGTGGACCGGATAGCACTATTCACAGCGGGCGGAAGACAGGGCAACGACATAACTGTTTTATGCACCGTGCTTACCTGGACGCGGCATGACAAGATCTGGCCTCTCTCGTCGCTCGGTGGTGAGGAGGCGATCCATTTCAACGACGGGCTGGTTAGGGTGAAGGCACCTAGGGCAGGGAGCGCGGGGTAGGTGACCGAAGGGAATAACCCGCTGTCATGGAGGAAATCTGACGCTGGGTGGGTGATCGGAAGCTATCCAGTGGCATACCTTGGGGGATTACTCAACGGTCGGCCAGGAGACCGTTGGGCAATAGAGCTTCTTCATGGTTTTCGAAGGCGTTCACGGCTCTCTGCTTTTCAAGTAATACCTTATTCGGATCGTGGAGCTTTGGCCGCTGGGGGTGGTATGCAAGACTCTATCACTGGGCAGCAGCCCTTGATACATCGCCCGACATACCATGGGCATCCTGTTCTTCAGCCCCATCTGCCGGTGAATGTCGCCTGAAACGAGATCAATATGGCTTTTGCCTTGGGATTTTGCCTCCTTCAATAGCTTTACTATAAAACTCCTGACGTCAGTGGTCGTTTGTCCGTGGGAAAGCTTGCTTTCCGCAGTAGCTATGTATTGGTCGGTGGCCTGTTGACTGTGCTTTTTTCTTGTTCGAAGTGTCTCCCGTAGCGGCAATTCCCGAACCTTGTAAGCCATTTCAGCCGTTCCCATTCTTTCTCCGACAACGGTTGTCCCCTTAGTCCCTGGATATTCCAAAGACCGCTGCTTGCAATTCTGGGCTTAGGGCTGCTCAATCCAAGCCAGGTACTGCTCGGTCTGAATGAGGGGTTCTTGTTCAGTGTCGATAGAATACCGTCTTCTAGCCTCAGACGTTCTTTCTTATCTTCAACCAGAAACCAGAAAGCAGATAAAGGTAATGTTTTCTCTCAAGTAGCGGCTGATTCTAGCTTCCAGGTTGGTCTCCATATCATCGTCCACCAAGTGACCGTATTTCCTTCTGTTAGCAGAGTATTGCATATCGATTTCCCGCACCCTCAAGTAGGGGGCAGATCCCCTATGTAGAAAAGCTCGACCGATATTCTTACGTAGAATACTTCTGTGGGCATTGTCGCCCATAAAGTGGTCCTTAAGTCGTTTTAGCAAACGATTCTCTCCTCTGTGGGTCCCGACTCGCACTATTCTGTCCATCCCATGAAAGCTTTCGCCTGCTTCAAACATGACGTAGATGCCGTTTTTGTAAGGTATATCATTGATCATCGTCCAATCCAGTCGCGGCAGCCCGTTGAACAGCATATGAAGAGCCTTTGATCTGTCCGGCTCCCTTTCCAGTTCTATCAGCCTTCTCAGTTCCGGAATCCATTGACCCTGGGTTTTTCCTACTAAAGGAAGCCAAAAGTGGTTCAGATGGGGCAATAGTGCCTCGTAATAGGTTTTGCTTGCCAGAAAAATGAACTCGTCATGCACAAGATCGAAGGATTGTTTTAATTGCTTCAGCACCTGTTCTCCCCATAGTCTTCGCTCCTGGGTACTCTTGTTGGCTAGGGTTTCGTCGTATGGGTCCACGATCCGGTCTTCCGGCAATAACCCGTGCTTGGCCGAGAGAACTCATATTCTGTCAGCCACAGCTTCTGCCAAGGTATAGGCCAGCCTAAACCTCGGGCTTGCCGAGTACAGTTCTCTTGCCGGACATGGATATACCCTCTTCTTGCTGGTACAGCCGATTAAAGCAACTTGCAGTTTTTTCAGCTCCAATCCGGGAGAAAGATTGTGGTCAAGCCGTCGGGATCCACTGGGTTCTTTAAACAGTGCGGTGTACTTATCCTTCGTCTTTCGATAACAGCACCACTGATTCTACATGGCAAGTCTGGGGAAACATATCGACGGGCACAACCGTTTGCACTCGGTATCCCCCTTGGCATAAACTTGCAAGATCCCTAGCCAAGGAGGCGGGGTTACAGGATACGTAGATCAGGTGAGGAATCCCGTTTT
>DUMW01000018.1 GCA_012839765.1 Bacillota bacterium | reverse complement strand
TACTTGCCCCGGGCAATCGAGTCCTGGATCGTCCAACGGTTACGGTCATATTGGACATGCTCCAGTATATCTCTGTGGTTTACCTTCACCACGGGACTCATACGGAACGCTACTTGCCAACGAATACCTCTCCTGAGATTTTGAAGTTGCTCAGATTGGCAGGATATGATGAGAGGATATACCTCGCAAGAACCTAAGAAAAAAATTCAACGGCTTCTGCGTGCAAGGGTGCGAAATACCGGTTAGTTATACTCTTCGTTAGAGGATAAAAAAATCCTCCTTTGGGGAAGAATGGGACACAAAAAAGCAGTGGCACAGCCACTGCTTTGGGGTTACGAAGTCTGTCTTTGGGCTTCCCAGACCCGTTGCCAGGCTTCTTCCGAAAGGGGACGATCGAAGCTTCGAAGTCCCGCCAGGCGAAAACCGTGCTTTTTTGCAAGTGTCCGCATTAAGAGCAAGGTTTCTAGATCCAGGTTTACCCCCAAGGAGATGTTTTCATATCGCTTCTCCAAGGCGAGCATGAAGGTTTCGGACATGCAGGCGTAGGCCACTCCGTCTTCAAAACCGAAGTCGAAATTCCAGATCGGTTGTCCCGGTACCTGCACCACACCGCCGTCGATGACAAGGACATCGGGGCGTTCTTCCTTGACCTGGTGGCTGACGTTTGCCGGTCGCGACAGGTCACATACTACACAACCATGTTTGAGCATGGTCGGGGCGATCAGTTCTTCCACACTGTTGGTGGCCACGATGATCAGGTCTGCCTTGGGCAGATACTTATCCGCGTCGGTGGTCAGCACCAGGGGTGAACCGTTGGTGCCCAGGGTCTGCAGGAAGGTCCCATAGCCGTTCTGGCCAGGCTCCCCTGTGGGGAAGAGGGGCATCTGCAGTAGGTGGCTGGCCAGACTTGTGGCCGGGAATTCCACACCTGTAAACCGGGCTTCGGCAATGCGCTGGCAGATCTCATGGCTGATCTCCCTAAGCCTCCGTTCAGCCTGTTTCGGCCGTTGGGGGTTGCCGATGAGGATCAACTGGGGTACCTGCTCGGCCAACAGGAGGGAGACGGCGCGCCCGATGGCCCCGGTGGCTCCCACCACCGCGGTGGTGACCTTGTCTAGGGAACGTCCCAGGCGGTCGAGGGCCGCGATGGCCGCCTCCACCGCGGAGACAACGGTGTAGCTGTTGCCGGTAGTCACCGCGACTCCCAGATTCCGCACATCCCAGCCACCCCGGGTGACTACCGAGGTGTAGGCCCCTAGGCCCACAATTTGGGCGCCGTTGTCCTTGGCCAGCAACACTGCTCTTTTTACATGCTCCACCGCTTGCTCCCGGGGCATAGTGGAAAGCTGTTTGGCCGTATGGGGGACCACGATGAACTCCCCGTAGGCGCTAGCCCCGGTGGGGGATTTGATCCGGGTGGTGGCGATGACGAAGGGCTCCATCAGCTCACTGAAACGGCTGACCAGGTGGTCTAGCTGTTCTTTGGAAAAGGCCCGCAGGCTGCCGTCGAAGTCTACGTAGTTGCGCAGTTCCAAAGGATGCACCAGGAAGGCGAAGCGACCTTCCTCTGATTGGGCCGGGGACACCTCCACCTTTGGCCGGATGGGCCGAGGTGGCACAGGCTGCACTTGCTCCGGTTGGGGAGCCAAATGCCGGACCAGGCCTGCGGTGTCTTTCCGGTGGATGAGGGAAGCCACCCGTTCCACCGCCTCTAGGGCGTACTGGCAGTCCTCTTTGGTCACGATCAGGGGAGGTTCGATGCGTACCACCGCGTGGCCATTGAGAGTAGGGGCCACCCGTAGCTTCTCGCAATTCAACAGGTAGCTGGAGATGACTGGCGTCAGCATCCCTTGTTCCGCCATGATCCCTAACAGGGAGTCGGGATAGTCTTCCCGATCCAGATTGAACTCCAAACCGATCATGAAGCCCCGGCCCCGCACATCGGTGATCACTTCCGGATAGCGGGCCTGGATCTCCCTAAAGCCGGCCAGCAAGAATTCGCCCTTTTCCTGAACTTCCCGCAAAAGACGCCAGTTGTCCGCGGCCATGTAATCCAAAATCGCCAACCCCGCCCGACATCCCATAGCGTTGCCGGCGAAGGTGGAGGAGTGTTTCAGGCCAAAGGCCTCGGTATAGGCGGTTGCGGAGGCAAGACAAGCCCCGATGGGGACCAGACCGCCGCCAAGGGCCTTGGCCAGCAGCATGATGTCCGGTTCCACCTCCGCCGCGGAGGCAAACAGAACACCGGTGCGGCCTAGTCCCGTTTGGATCTCGTCCACGACGAAGAGCACCCCGTATTGGCTGCAGATTTCTTTGGCCGCCCGTAGGTATCCCGGTGGAGGGACGTTGATGCCCCCCTCTCCCTGGATGGGCTCCACGATAAAGGCTGCGTAGCCTTCGGGATCCTCCGCCAGGGTGGCCTCCAATGCCTCCAGGTCACCGAAGGGGATATGGGTAAAGCCCGGCAGGGGGGCGAAAAATTCTGTCTGATAGTTGGGATTGCCCGTGGCCGAAAGGGCCGCAAGGGTCTTCCCGTGAAAGCTATTCTTGGTGGAGAGGATCTTGAACCGACCGGTCGCAGCCCGGGCCATCTTGATGGCTGCTTCCACCGTCTCTGCGCCACTGTTGGTGAAGGTCACATAGCGCAGTTGATTACCCGCCAGGGTAATCAGCCGTTCTGCCAGTTTCCCGGCGGCCTCCAGGTAGGAAGGCTGGACGAAGTTCGGCTCCGCCTTGGTGCGGATCTCTTCCAGGGCTTGCCAGATCACCTCCGGGTTGTGCCCCAAGGGCAGGGCCCCGTAGGCCGCGATGAAGTCCAGGTATCTATTGCCATCCTGATCGTAAAGGTATTGATCCTTCGCCTTTACGTATTGCTTATCCATGTTCACTTGGGCTAGTAGTTCACCCAGGTGGGGATTTACGTAATGGGGATAGGGATGCATACTGTAAGGTCCACCTTTCACCAAAACTCACTAGTTGTTGAGCTGCTGGATGTCGGGTTTGAAACCTATCTTCAAAAGTAGCTCCAGGTAGTCCGCAGGGGTCAATTCCCCTGCGGGCCGACCGCTGATGGCCACCAAAAGGGCCTCCATAACGTTTGTGCCGTAGGCCCTACCACCAATGTTGGGCGTGGTGGTGACTAAGGTAGCCACTTTGCGGGCCTGCAGTTCCCGACGGTTTTCCGGTGTCACCGTGTTGGTGATAATCATCTTGCCGCTGAGGTCCTCGGGCATAAATTTGCGGATGAAGTGAAAGTCGCCCGCGATCACATCGGCCCAGGCATAGTACTTCTGAAAGCGGGGTGTGATCTCATGTTGCTTGGCTCCGGTGGGGTATACCAGCTTAAAGGGCAGCTGACAGATTACCGGTGCTACGATGCGTGCCAAGCCCTTCAGGGAGGACACTCGCCTCAGGGGAATGGGGATCTGGAGACAAAACATAAGATCACCATAAATGATCTCCCTACTGACTTCGGTGAGGGCTTGCCCTAGGCCGAAGCGATCCATCATGGAGACCACGAGGACCTTCTTGTCAGAGAAGTCAATCCCCGCTTCCTGGAGGTATTTCACCAGATAGGCCTCCAGGCCGTCCTTGAGTCCAGTGCCATCCACAATGGGTGTCTGTTTGGCTCCTGCAATGAGCTTTTTGGCATCCCGGAAGACGTACTTGTGTTGGCCCCAACCGATGTAAAGATCCATGCCGCCGATGCCGATGGCATCCACCTTACCATCCAATTCCCGGATGAGTGCTGCGGCCTTTTCTAGATCGCCATCGGTGCCAATGCGCTCGATTTGGATCCTTTCGCCCAGGACTTCGATCTCAGAGCTGCTATTGCGGGTGGCTGACCCGATACTGACGCTGACAACCCGTTTCAAACCGGTCATCTCCCTTGTTGGGATGGACACCCCAGAGTGGTTGTGCACAAAATTGTGTTCAAAGGGAATTATAGCACGGTGGGGCCCAAAAGGCAAAAGGAACAAAAAGATCTTTCGCGAGGGAGGAACTGGGGGTTGGCTGGCGAATATGGATAGCGTACAACTTAATAGGAGTCACTACAGGTACCGACACTTCACCCTTGGGGTGGGGTTAGGTTTAATAGGGAAGTCCTAGCAGACCGACTTTGGTCTGTAAACGGCGCGGACCCGCCACTGTGACCGGGAAGTCGCTTTTAAGAGGCCACTGCAGTTTTGTGGGAAGGCAAAAGTCGACAATGAACCGGGAGCCAGGAGACCTGCCTGTGGTGGATTTACCAAGACACCTTCGGGGAAAGGGGTTGGTAAGCAGGAGTTTTCTTAGCGCGCGTCTTGCGCCCTTGTATCCAGATCCCAGACCGACAGGTTTGGGTTTTTTTATTTTTCACCATCCTTAAGGGAGGGATTAACCCATGAATTCTCGCAGACAACTGTTCATTTTAGTTTTGCTTATGAGTATCCTTTTGGTTACCCCACTGGTGGAGGCCTTTCCGGTTACAGTGACCGATTCCTTGGGGCGTGAGGTGACCGTTACCAAGCGGCCCCAGCGGATTATCTCCCTAGCCCCCGCTAGTACCGAGAACTTGTTCCGGTTGGGTCTGGCGGACCGGATCGTGGGGGTCACCGAGTTTTGCAACTACCCGCCAGAGGCGGCAGCCAAGCCCAAGGTGGGGGACTTTTTCACCCCTAGTTTGGAGATGGTCATCGTCCAGGAACCAGATCTGGTGGTGACTGCCGGGGGCTTGCACGTTACTTTACAGCATATTGCCCGCCTCGAAGAACTGGGTGTTCCCGTTTACGTCTATGAACCCAGTTCCCTGGAGGAAGTGATGAGCGGGATTATGAACCTGGGGCTGATCACCGATACGGTGGCCGCGGCGGAGGAGATTGTGGCCCAGATGCGCCGGGAGATCGCAGAAGTGCAGAGTCTGGTGGCTGCCCAGAGGGAGAAGCCCGAAGTCTTTGTGCTTATCGGCATTTACGAAGGCTTCATTAGTTCAGTAGGTCCCAACACCTTCATCGGCGACGTGGTGGAGGTAGCGGGGGGCTTGAATGCCGCCAGGGAGTCCATTGAGGAGTGGCCCCGTTACAGCTTCGAGGTGCTTTTGGAGAAGGATCCTGATGTGATCCTTTCCACCACCGAGTATTATCCCGATGGGGCCACGAGCGTCTATGAGCTTTACGGCTGGGATGCTTTGAGTGCTGTGCGTAACAAGCGGGTGCACCAGGTGAGTAATCTGGATGCCATCAACCGGGGGACCTATCGGACCACGGGCATCCTGTTGGAGATTGCCCAGGTGTTTTACCCGGGCCTTGTAGACTAGGAGTGATTGGATTTGGGGCAGCGTAGAAAATGGACCTTGGTGTTGCTCCTCATGCTGGTGGGGCTAATCTGTGTGGGTGTGTTTGTTACCACCATTGGTCCTGCCAACATTACCATGAAGAATGCGTTTCGGATCATCCTGAGCCGGATCCCTGGGGTGGGGAAACTGATCACCCCCGATTGGCCCACTAGCCATGAGATCATCGTCTTGCGGGTCAGGCTGCCCCGGGTATTGGTGGGCGTGGTGGTGGGCGCGGGTCTATCCATTGCCGGCGTGTCTTTTCAGGGGCTGTTTCGCAACTCCATGGCGGATCCTTATGTGATCGGCATTTCCGGTGGAGGCTCCTTTGGGGCCAGCCTAGCCATCGTGCTCGGTGTGACCTCCCCCATCCCCTGGATCGGGGCTGTGCCCTTGTGTGCTTTTCTTGGTGCGTTGGGAACCGCCTTTGTGGTGTATCGTATCGCCAAGGTGGGGCGGCGGGTGCCCGCTGATACGCTGCTTCTTTCCGGCATTGCGGTGGGAGCTTTGCTTTCGGCTTTGGTATCCTTGATGATGTTGTTAAGTAGCAAGGATTTGTATCAGATTTTGTACTGGGGGCTAGGCAGCCTGGCTTTGGCCAATTACCGGGATCTGATCCTGGCCTTGCCCTACATCCTTTTGGGTATGGTATTGATCCTCATTTTCGCGAGGGATCTAAACATCCTGATGCTCGGTGAGGAGGCGGCCATCACCGCCGGGGTCCATGTGGAACGGTTGAAGCGACTACTTCTGGTGGCCGGTTCTTTAACGGTGGCTGCGGCGGTGAGTGTCAGCGGAATCATCGGTTTTGTGGGGCTTATCGTCCCCCACATAATTCGACTCATCGTGGGGCCGGATCATCGGATTTTGTTGCCCACCGCGGCTTTGGGCGGTGCCATGTTCTTGGTGGTCAGTGATACCGTCGCCAGGAGCCTGGCCCCACCCACGGAGATTCCCGTCGGGGTGGTCACCGCGGTGTTTGGAGCGCCCTTCTTTTTGTACCTGCTGCGCAAGCGAAAGCAACAATTGCTGTAGATAAGCATTCCTACTACCCGCGGGTGGCCTAGGCCACC
>DUMW01000017.1 GCA_012839765.1 Bacillota bacterium | reverse complement strand
GCTCCAGTATATCTCTGTGGTTTACCTTCACCACGGGACTCATACGGAACGCTACTTGCCAACGAATACATCTCCTGAGATTTTGAAGTTGCTCAGATTGGCAGGATATGATGAGAGGATATACCTTGCAAGAACCTAACAAAAAAAATCCAACGGCTTCTGCGTGCAAGGGTGCGAAATACCGGTTAGAGCTTGATATGTGGCCTCACTTCACCGTTAGTGGTGAAGAAGTGTTGGGTGAACGAGGCAAGGACAGTGTCATTTTTATGCATGACATCGGGTGGGTGACCGACTGCGATACCATGCGGTACCATCATCACATGCCCGTGGAGGAGAACACCAACTACATCCTGATGAGCTACGCCTACTGGAAACGGACCGGTGATAAGTCCCTCATTGTCAAGCACAAGGACACCATCGTAAAAGCCTTGAGATTCTTGGAGCTCAGCGACACCACGGGCAACGGTGTTCCCGATGAGGGTATGTCCAATACCATCGACGATGCTTCTCCGGCGTTGCAGTTTGGAAAGGAACAGGTTTATCTGGCGGTAAAGACTTTGGCCGCCTTTTGGGCCAGCTGCGAGATGTTGGAGGGGCTAGTGGAATCCGACCAGCTGGCTAAGTATTTCCTGCGGGCGCGAAAGATCTTACAACGGCTGCATGAACAAGGCTGGAAAGACGATCACTTTGTTACTGTGTTGGATCCAGCCTACGAAGGAGTGTACGACGCCTGGTCCCAGGAGTTTATTCCCGGGCCCTTGCCGGGCTGGGATGCTGCCCACATCTACACTACCAATGGGCTGGTACTGTTGGATATGGTGGGAGCTTCCCTTGGTCTAGATCACAGGAAGATTTGCCAGGATCTGCAGGTGGCTTTGGAGCGTTGCTTGGTGAAATACGGCTGCTGCCACAGTGACTATTTTTCAGCGCAAGAGGATGCAGCGGGAGAAGGTGGCAATATCATGGGGAATAAGCGGGGATGGATCTCTATGAACGTTGCCCGGGACATCACCGCCTTCTATCGTGGCTTGGACTTTTCCCACCTGTGTGAGCGTTATTGGGAGTTCCAGGTGGTTACTAACACCCAAGGGCCCCATCTATTCTTCGAAAGCTTCAACGGTAACAACTTGATGACCTATCCCCGGGGTGTGGCCATTTTCGGCTATTACGATGCCATGGCGGGCCTATTCATTGATGTCCCGGGGAGAAGACTGGGCCTGCAGCCCCTCCACTCCAAGGTCAAGGTTCCCGTGCTGCTTTATGCCGACTGGGATAAGGGCATATGTCCCATGGTGGAAAACGGAGAGCTCAGGGATCCCCATGGTCTTTTACCCGATTGGGTGAGTCCACTTTAACAGCCACCGAAAGACTGATGGCCTTTCTTTAGGCGGTTTCGATGGAGCCTTGGGGTCGGTAAACCTGAATCTAGGTTTCCGGCAAGAATACGGGAGACCTTCACTGCTCGGGCAGTGGGGGTCTTTCCCTTCTTTTACACTGATCAGGGGGTTTGAACCCTTGACATCGGCCGGTTCTTCTTGTACACTTAACACTAAATGCGATTACGCGAAAGACAATGAAGGGAAGTATTAGCTGTCCGGGTTGGTCTAGAGAGCCATTGGTTGGTGGAAAATGGCCCAATCGGCAGTGAACTCGTCCTGGAGTCGTCACTGTGAAAGCAGTAGCCGTAGCAGTGGCCGGGGTCCGCCGTTATGGAATCAAGGGAGCCAACCTCCGGTTGGCTAAGAAGAGTGGTACCGCGGAAGCATGCCTTTCGTCTCTTGTCGGAGATGAAAGGCTTTTTTGTTGCCGACGAACACGACGCTGATAACGGAGTGATATCATGGAAATGATCAACAAGACCATTGGGGCCTTTTTGGAGGAGATTGCACAAAAATACCCTGACAACGAAGCGGTGGTCTACCCCATCGAGGGAATTCGTCTGACTTATAAAGAGTTTAATGAAATGTGTAACCAAGCGGCGCGGGGCCTGATGGCCTTGGGTGTGCGCAAGGGGGAGCATGTGGCCATCTGGGCCACCAATAAGCTGGAGTGGCTGTTGCTGCTTTTTGCCACCGTCAAGATCGGTGCCGTTTTGGTCACCGTCAACACCAATTACAAGGGCTTTGAACTGGAGTATCTGCTAAAACAGTCCGATACCGAGACCTTTTTCCTCATGGATGGCTTCAAAGACGTGGATTATGTCAAGACCCTGTACCGGTTGGTGCCGGAGCTGCGGGAAAGTGAGCCTGGGATGCTGAGATCGGAACGGCTGAAGCGGCTGAAGCGGGTCGTCTACATAGGGACGGAGCCTGCGCCAAAGGGCATGTTTCACTGGAATGATCTTATGAATTGGGCTTCGCAGGTTTCGGAGGAGGAGTTCCGGGCCCGGGCGGCTTCCACTGATCCCCATGAAGTGGTCAATATCCAGTATACCTCGGGTACCACCGGCTTTCCCAAGGGTGTACAGCTTACCCATTACAATATCTTGAACAACGGAAAGGCTATCGGGGATTGCATGGACTTCACCCACGAAGATCGGTTGTGTATCCCGGTGCCCTTCTTCCACTGTTTCGGGATTGTGTTGGCCATCATGGCATCCATCACCCATGGCACCACCATGGTTCCCTTGGAGTATTTCCGACCGAAATGGGTTTTGGAGGCGGTTTCCCAGGAACGGTGTACTGCGCTGCACGGTGTGCCCACCATGTTCATTGCGGTTCTTTCCCAACCGGATTTCGACCAATACGACTTAAGCTCTTTGCGGACCGGGATTATGGCTGGTTCCAATTGTCCTGCGGAGGTGATGCGGGCCGCGATGACCCGGATGGGCATGCGAGAGATTACCAGTGTATACGGTCAGACCGAGTCATCCCCGGGTATTACCCAAAGCAGGACGACGGATCCGGTGGAGATGCGGTTGACTACGGTGGGACGGGTTCTGCCCGGGATCGAAGCCAAAGTGGTGGATCCTGTGACCCGCCAGGAGGTTCCCCGGGGAGTGCAGGGGGAGATTTGCACCCGGGGTTATCACGTGATGAAGGGTTACTACAATATGCCCGAGGCTACGGCCCAGGTTATTGACGAAGATGGTTGGTTGTACACCGGTGATCTGGGGATCCAGACGGAAGAGGGGTACTTCAAGATTACCGGCCGGGCCAAGGACATGATCATCCGGGGCGGGGAAAACATCTATCCCAGGGAAATCGAGGAGTTCTTGTACACCCATCCAGCGGTGAGCGACGTGCAGGTGGTGGGGGTGCCCGATCAGACCTACGGTGAAGAGATCATGGCCTTTATTTGCCTAAAGGACGTGGTAACCTGTACTGCGGAAGAGATTCAAGAATACGTGAGGGAGAACATGGCCCGGCATAAGGTGCCCAAGTACGTCCATTTTGTGACCGAATATCCCACCACGGCCAGTGGCAAGGTGCAGAAATATAAGTTGAGGGAAATGGGGATCAAGCTTCTAAATCTCCAAGAGGAAACCTGCATTGAGACAGCTTAGTAAAAAGGAGACGCTTCGCGTCTCCTTTTTACTCATCAACCAGGACTTCCTCAATCTCTTCTTGTAATCTCTCGAAGGGTTGGAACCCCACCATGCGTTTGACCACTTGGCCGTCCTTGAACAGGGCCAGGGTGGGAATTGACATTACATTATACTTCATGGCCAGCTCTTGGTTGTCATCCACGTTGACTTTGGTCACTTTCAGCTTGTCCGGTGGATAGGATGCTGCCAGTTGTTCAATGATCGGTGCGACCATGCGGCAAGGTCCACACCACGGCGCCCAAAAGTCCACTAATACCGGTACTTCTGCATCGAGGACTTCCTCTTGAAAGATGTCTTCAGTTAACTCCAAAACTTTGTTTCCCATAAGCTCCCTCCTAGGTGAGTTGGCTAAAGATTTTGGCAAAGCGGTTTTTTACTTCTTCAACCTCTTTGCCCGCGGCAAGTTCGGCAGCCATGCACTCGGTAAGGTGATCGCAGGCAAAGGTGATGCCCACTTGGGCGATCGCGGCCTTCAGGGCCGCCAGCTGTACTGCCACTTCTTCACAGCTGCGATCCTCCTCGATCATCTTGCAGATTCCCCGTGCCTGGCCTTCAATGCGTTTCAGACGTGCGACAATCTGCTGCTTGAATTCCGGGCGGAGCCTTTGCTCCATTACATCAGCACCCAGGTGACCACCCCCTCAGCCCAGATAACCATACCCCGTATGGTATATACAAAGTATAATTTACCAGCTTCCGTTTGTCAAGAGCATCCCTCGGGACTTTCTTAGAACCATGCTCTTCCTATATTGTGCCATTCCCAGGGATATCATTCCTCCGGGAAGAATGTTGCGACTTTGGTCTGCTCGAGGAAAAGGCCCAAGAAATTGTATGGCTTAACTAGAACCGAGGGGTCGGAAGTCTTGCAGGTTACTGGCATCTACCAGGAGGGATCTAGGCTTTTCTGTAGAAATGAAAAACACAATGACCTCTACTTGGTGGTGTGAATTGGACTTGAAAAGGCGTGCAAGTACGATCATATTTCTTTTTCTGGCTTCCCTTCTGGTGGCTTGGCCTGTACTTGCTGCCGCTGAACGGGTGGAAGTGGACTTCTTTGGACAAGTGAACTACCTTTTGCGCGATGACATGCTCCTGGCCGAGGGGGGCGTGGAGATTAGACATCAAGGCCTGACTTTAAAGGGCGAAAGCTTGGTGGTGGACCTGGCCAACAACCACCTGGAACTGGCCGGTGGTGCCACTCTCTTGTTGGAGGAAGGAGAGATTAAGGGAGAGGCCCTGCATTATGATCTATCCACCGGTGAATGGTCCTTCTTTGCGGCCCAGGCCACCATCGAAGTGCCCAAGTTCAATTCCCCAGTCTACCTTTTAGGGGAGGTTTTTGAAGGTGCCCCCCAACGGCTGGTGATCACCAATGGCACTGCTACCACCTGTTCCCTCCAGGAACCCCATTATCATTTGCAGGCGGAAAGGCTGGAGATTTATCCCGATGACCGCATCGTCATTCGAAACGTGGTTTACCGGGAGGGGAAGATACCGCTTTTTTACTGGCCCTATCTTAGTCTGCCCATTAGGGAAGAAGGGCGGTTGAACCTGCCCGAGATTGGGTATACCGTCGCAGGTGGCTGGTTCATCGGCGCAAAATGGGATGTACGTCTCCATGAGAATCTGTGGGGTAAAGTGCATGGTCAGTATCACCAAAGGACGGGATTTGTCCTTGGCTTTTCCGGCGACTATCGCCTCGGAGATAACCAGACGGGGAGGTTCTCCACGGAATACCGCCAGAACCGACCAGTGGGCGGAGGACAGTGGCGGGGCAGTTTGTCTCACCAGCTTTCCTTAGGTCCCTTGACCTTGAGCGGGATCTTGGATCGGAGGATCAATTATACCTTTAGCGGGATAAGTAGGGACGTTTTGCAGAGCCAGCTGCAGTTGTGGGGGCAGTGGGGGAACACCACCGCCAGCGCTGCGATGTCCTACAGCGTCACCGAAACGCCCAGCAAGACTACGGAGCAGTTGGGTGGCGAGCTGCGGCTGTCCACTAAGTTAGGCCAGGATTGGAGCACCAATGTCCAGGGGAAGTATGCTACCAAACAGGAAGGAACTGCCTTCCAGAAACGGGTGGAGTACCAGGCCCAGCTGTCCCGGAACCGCTCCGATTACCGGTTTGATCTGGTTCTAGCCCAGACCTTCAACCCCGGTCTGGAGACCGGCCAGGACGTTACCTGGCATTCGATTAGCAAATTGCCTGAATTGAGCCTTTCTACCGTCTCCCGCCATTTGGGCTCTTGGCCTTACGATTTTGCTCTGAAGGTGGGCCGCTATCGGGAGGAACCCCAGGGCATCGAAGCCATTCGCTCCACCGTGGAGTTTAACCTGAAGAACAAGTCCTACCAACTAGCCGAAGGGATGAGACTGGATCTGAGCAGTACCCAAAGTGGTAGTATCTATGGCGCCGATACCTACTACTTCCGGCTACATCCCAAGGCCACTTTGGATTGGCAGCTTTTCGGCGGGCTGCGGATGCAGACCACTTTCCAGATACAACAGGGGATCGGCGAGACCCCCTTCGCTTCTGAACGGGTTACTCCTTCTCGGCTGTTGACCGGTAAGTTGGTGTATAATAATGACTGGATGGACTGGTCACTTTCCGGTGGGTACAACTTCCGTACCGGGCTATTGCAGAATATCACCGCTTCTTTCCAGATGGAAGGTGCCCAAGGGGAAGGTGGATGGAAACTGGGCGTTTCCGGTGTCTTCAATCCTTACCTGAGTACTTTGGTCTCCGTTACCGGTCTTTTTGAAAAGAGTTTTGGAGAGGATTATGCAGTGCGCTTGGGCGTCAGTTACGATCCTCTCAAACAGAGGCTAGAGCGCTTCGATGCCCAACTGAACCTCAAGCTTAGCGACACCTGGACTCTGGCCTATGCCGGTATTTACAGCGGGTCTGAGGGGAAATGGGAGCGGGGGGATCTGGCTTTGAGCAAAGACCTGCACTGCCGGGAAGTGGTCTTCCGGTACAACCAGGTGGACAATATGGTTTGGGCCGAGTATCGCATCTATGCTTTTCCCGATGGACGCTTCCGGCTGGGAACTAGCGGCGAGCAATTCATGTTCGATGCCGCCGGCTGGCAAAACCTGTTTCCATAAGGGGGGGATCCGATGCGCAAGGGAATTGGGCTTCTTCTGTTAGGGCTTTGTTTGGTGGTGGGCTTGGTGTATTTCTTCCAGCGAGGTGCGGAGCAGGATGCGTCTTCGCCGGAGCCGCCCTCCCGTGAATTTCCCGCGGATCCCGGCATGTATTTCAAGGACGTGCTGTTGATTGGCCGACGGGGTGGTGTCAAGCAATGGGAGATGGACGCTTCCCTCCTTCAGGTGGGCGAGGGGCAAAGCGAGGCGGTGATCAAGGAAATTGGTTCCGGTATAATCTTTCGTGAAGGAGAGCCCTATTTGTACTTCACCGGTCGGGAAGGGATCTGGAATCGCAATACTGACGATTTCCACCTGTTGGGTGAGGTGGAGATTACCACTGATGAGGAGCGTTTCTTGATCGAGGGGCTCAGATATAACTCCAGGCAGGAGACCTTTGTCTCCACGGGGCCCGTGGTGGCCTACATTGGGGAAAAGGAATTACATGCAGAGAGGATGGAGGGGGATCTGGCCAAGAAACAGATGTCCATTAGTGGACAAGTGGAAATCACCCAAGGAGAGAAACAGCGGATTACAGCTGATCACGTGGTCTATGACTCCGAGGGGAAGGCAGTAGAATTATTTGGTAATGTGCGTCTGGAGCTGGAGCTAGATCGGAAGGAGCAACTAGACGCCTAGAACTTGGGGGGGTAATGATGGGGAGGACTGTAAGTAGAATTCTAGTGGTATTGTTGCTGATTGCGTTCTGCGCTGGCTATGCCCAGGCCGACGAGGGGAAGCGGGTAACCATTGAAGTCATTGATGCACCGGAGGATGATCCTTCGGTAACCGGTGATCTTAAGGAAGACATCTGGTTCATTGCTCCTTCGGCGGGCTATGTGCGCATTACCCTGGATGATGTAGAGATTAACGCCACCAGGGTGGAATACTATGGCAAGGAACGGCGGGCTATCATTACCGGTGCCGTGCAGGTGATTCAAGGGGAAAACACCATTACTGCGGAGCAAGTGGAAGCCCTCTTTGACGAGGAGCGGTACATAATCACCGGTAATGTGCACCTGGTGCAACGGAAGGCGGACAGTGGCGAGATCCGGGTGGAGCTGAAGGCCGGTTACCTGGAGTACTTCGCGGCCGAGGACAGGATCGTGGCCCAGGATGATGTGTTCTTCTACAACCAAGATCAAGAAGGACGGGCTGACCGGGTCACCTACTTGGAAGAAGAAGGTGTGGTTACCCTCAGCGGCAATGCGCGGTTGATTACCGAACAGGGTACCTGGTGGGGCAACAGTTTCACCATCGATCTGGATAATGAGACCGTGGTGGGTACTGGCCCCGGCCGTTTGGATTTGACACTTTAAGGCAGATGTAGTCCTATTTACATGTCCTGCTCCCTCCCGGGCTATGGTATAATGCAAATGCTAAATGAGAAGTATTAGCAGCTGTATTAGCCACACCCTGGGGAGGGAGCCATATGCTCACCATACTTTCTGATGGTTTTGCCAAAGATCTAATCACTATTTTCATTGTTACCGTGCTCGTGGGATCTTTGCTTGCTTTTGGGGGAGCATGGGCTGTGGATACCTACTTTGGCGATACCGCTGCCAACTTGGTGGGTGAGATGGGACAGTACGATGCCGTGATACATATCCGGCAGGAAGCCAAGGAGGCGGCAATTCCCGAATTTGAACGGATTCTGCGGGATAGTCTGCCCGGCGCCCAGTGGAAGGAAGGGATCACCATCGCGGGCAAGATGAACCTCTTCCTCCGTCTGCCCGACGCCCTTTATACCGCAGAGAGTTTTCAGAATTTATCATCATATTTTTCCGGGGTCTCTGGTTTCTCCGGGGTAAGCATTGTCGCGGAGCCCTCCATCGTAATCAGCGGGGTGCAGCAGGGGGTTCGGCAGGAACTCATTGGCCGGATTAATTCCCTAGACAATGTACGCTGTGTCTTCAACAGAGGCTCCGATATCTACGTTCTTTTGGAGGCAGCCGACACCAGTGGCCGTCTGCGGGCGGAGATCAACAAGATGCTAGAGTCCTATCAATTGGTGGAGTTCCGCTTACCCTTGGATACGGATCCCCAGGACATTGCTTCTTTGTCCGCAGAGCTTGAAAGGCAGATTGCCACCAAGTTGCGGCCTGAGGTCCTCAAGAATATTTCCTCCGGAGAAGACGAACAAAGTGTCCAGGCCTTTCGTAAGGTGTTGCATGAGATGAAGGGCTTTCTGTTGACCTATGCTTCAAAGGTGGATATTAGCCTGTCGGAGTCTGTTGCAGTGCGACCAGGGGAGCGGCTTGTCGTCACCGACGCCAAGGCCGGGGATTTGGTGATTGAGGTCCTTCAAGTGGGGGAAAGGACCGCCACCGGGCTTATCGTGTCTGGCGATGCTTCCACCCTGGATACTTCCTTAGAAAACAGACCGATCCACCGTCTTTCGGGCAAGGACCAAGTGGGTGAACAGGTGGGGACGGTGACCATCAGCAACGAAAGGTACCGTCTGGCCCAAACCATAGACAACAGTGTGGAACTGCTGCAGGAACTGGAGGGTTTGGCTAAGGACGCGGATGCCGCGGTGACCAACGCGGAGCAGACCTTGGAGACCTTCCAGCGGGCCTTGGTGGAGTTGGGTCAGCTGCAGCAACAGCTTGCCCAGTTGAGCCAGAGTCCTAGCGGTGCACCCCAGGGTACAGAACTGCTTTTGACTTTACTGTTAAACAACCTCTTTAAGGATGCCCTGGGGGCTGGTGATGACCCGGTGGGCTCCTTCAAGGACCTGGATGTGGCAGCCCTGCAGGATACTCTGGAGAGCATCTCCACCCGGATCGATGCCATTTCTACCATCGATCTGGAACAGATTGTGGAGCAGATCCAATTTGTGAAGGACAGCTTGCCCCAGTTGTCCGATGAAGACATCGGGCAATCGGTGGAGTTAATCGATCAGTACCTGGGCGGCGAGGTGATCCCCGGTAGTAAGATCGAGTTCTTACTAGATGGGGACATTGCCCTGTCTGTGTTGGAGCAAGCCTTGGCGGAAGTTGAGGGCTTTGAGCACATCGATCTTTATTCTTTACCGGTGGGGGTCATCATGCCCAGTGCCCTTTCGGTGCTTTTCAATGTGCTCAGTGAAGTGCGGGGGATCATTGCCGGGCTACTCAGTATCGTCTTTGTGGCTCTGGTCTTTCTCTTGGACCATGCCACTTTGCTTAGTGCCAGCCGGCGGCTTTTGCTTAACACTTGTCAAGGGAAACATCGCAGGATCAAGACCATGTTCCCCGTGGTGGTTTTTGGGGCATTATTGGGTGCTTGCCTACTGAGTGCCATCTACTGGCTCAGCGGTGGAAATGTACCTTACCTCAACGCCTATTGGGTGCTGGGGATTGGTGCCCTGCTCGGTACCACCATTGCACTGCTTGCGGAGCGGATCAGTCCTGTGAACCAGGAAGAACTCCTGGCGGCGGAGGCCCTGGGTCTGACCTATGCCCAGATTATGCGGGAAGTGGTTATTCCCGCGGGTCGGCCGGGGATTGTGCAAACTCTGAACAGACGCCGTCAGCAATGCTGAAGGGAGGGGGATGGTGTCATGTTTTTACGGATGATCGACTTGATTAAGCGTTACGGGAAGGTCACCGCGCTTAATGGTTTCATGCTGGATGTGGAGGAAGGGGAGACGGTGGTTATTATGGGCCCTAGTGGTTGCGGCAAGTCCACCTCGGTGCGGTGCATTAACCGATTGGTGGAGCCGGATCACGGTCGCATCCTGCTTCAGGATCAATCGGTGCTGGACATGAACCGTAGGGAGCTTTTGACCCTACGAAAACGCATTGGCTACGTGTTCCAAGGCTTCAACCTGATTGGCCGTCTTAATGTGTTGGAAAATGTCATGTTCGGGTTAATCATGGACGGTGTGGATCCCAAGGTTGCCCGGGATCGGGCGATGCATGCCTTAAGTAGGGTGGGGATGGACGAGTATTGGCAGCAAAAGCCAGCGGAACTCAGTGGTGGACAACAGCAGCGGGTAGGGATCGCCCGGGCTTTGGTTTTGGAGCCGGAGCTGATGCTCTGGGATGAACCCACCGCTTCATTGGATCCCATCTTGGTAAGGGAAGTCTTAGATGTGATGGAAGAACTGATTGCCACCAGCAAGACCACCATGATCATCGTGACCCATGAGGTATCCTTTGCCCGCCGGGTGGCGGATCGTATCGTCCTGATGGACCGTGGACGGGTGGTGGAAATCGGCACTCCGGAACAGATTTTTGAAAACCCCCAGTCGGAAATTGGCCGGAAATACAAGGGTTTGCTGGTTTCCTAAATGATAAGCAGGAATTAGTTGGGTAGTGGCGAAATTGCTTATATGAAATCGTTGGTCAGGTACTATGATCAAATGTGTTGTTGAACTGATAGAGTTGGAATAGAAAGGCGACAATATTGATGTCCTCCCTACAGACGACGATTGGCAGAGAAGTTACCTATACGGGCATAGGGATTCACACTGGCCAATCCACAACGGTGAAGATTAAACCAGCAGAACCAAATACCGGATATATATTATGTCGGCTGGATTTGCCCGGGAAACCCTGCATCCCTATGACCGTGGAGAATGTAACGGAGACCAATCGCTGTACCACCATCGGTAACGGGGAGGTCAAAGTGAAGACTGTGGAGCACATTTTGGCGGCCCTCCACGGGTCTGGCATCCATAATGCGCAAGTGGAGGTTATTGGTCCGGAGATCCCCATCGCCGACGGGTCGGCAGCCTGCTTCTGCCAGTTAATTGAATCGGCGGGCACGATCGTTTATAATGAACCCGGTCGGAGATACCTGTTGGAGCAACCCTGTTGGGTTTCCCAGGGGGACGCCCATCTGGTGGCCTTGCCCCATCCGGAGCTGAAGATCAGCTATTCCTTTGTATCCGATCACCCCGTGGTGGGTAATCAGTTTATTGAGTACACCTTGGACAAGGATACCTTTGCCTCGGAAATTGCCCCGGCGCGGACCGTGGGGTTCATCCAGGAGATCTCCCGGATGCGCGAGGCGGAGCTTGCCCTGGGAGGTAACCTTGACGTAGCGGTGGTGGTGGGCGAAGACCGGTACTTGAATGAACTGCGGTTCCGGGATGAAATCGTGCGCCACAAGGTGTTGGACATTATTGGCGACCTGAGTCTTTTGGGACAGATCTCCGCCCACATTATCGCCATCAAGTCCGGGCACAGGATGAACAATGCCTTAGCCCGCAAGATGCGCAAGTATCTGCGTTTGGCAGAGGATTAGCCAAGACCCGTAGACGGGAGGAATATTGTTGATGGATATACGGGAGATCATGGAAAAGTTGCCCCATCGGTATCCCTTTTTGTTGGTGGACAGGATTTTGGAACTCCAGCCGGGCCAACGGGCTAAGGCCCTGAAGAATGTGACCATAAACGAAGCCTTCTTCCAGGGTCATTATCCCAATAATCCTATCATGCCGGGGGTGTTGCTCCTTGAGGCAATGGCCCAAGCCGCAGGGGTTGTGGTGTTGCCTGACGATACCAATGTGGTGCCGCTTTTTGCCGGAGTGGACAAGGCGAAGTTCCGTCGGGTGGTAAGGCCCGGAGATCAGGTGATCTTAGAAGTAGAAGTGATCCAACGCCGTCGACAGGTGGCGAGAATTCAAGGCAAGGCCTTCGTGGACGAGCAGTTGGCCGCGGAGGCGGAATTGTTGTTCATGATTGCGTCTGAAGCATAAAGGTGGCGAGAACGTGGAAGAACAGGCTATACAATCGAAGAGTGGTAATGTAGTACACATTCACCGCAAGATTCATCCCACAGCCATAGTTTCTCCCAAGGCGGTTTTAGGGAAGAACGTGCAAATTGGTCCCTATGCTGTCATTGGTGATAATGTGGAGATTGGTGACAACACCATCATTGGCCCCCATGCGGTGGTGGAAGGTTGGACACGAATTGGGGCCAACAATCGGATCTACACCGGCGCAGTGATCGGTAATGAACCCCAGGACCTGAAGTACAAGGGTGAGAAGTGTTATCTTTTCATTGGTGATGGGAATATCATTCGGGAGTATGCCACCATCAGTATCGGGACTAAGGATGGGGGCGGTGAAACGCGCCTTGGCAACAACAACCTGATCATGTCCTATGTTCACGTAGCCCACGATTGCCAGATTGGCAACAATGTTGTGATCTCCCATGGCTCCGGTATCGGGGGACATGTGACCATTGAAGACCATGCTGTGATCGGTGGGTTATCCGGGGTGCACCAGTTTACCAAGATTGGCAAAATGGCCATGTTGGGGGCCCATAGTATGGTGAATATGGACGTGCCTCCCTTCTTCATGGTGGATGGTAACCCTGCCAAGGTGTACGGAGTTAACATCGTGGGATTGCGCCGGAATGGAGTGGCCCCGGAAGTGCGGGCCCAGATCAAACACGCCTTCAAGATCCTCTATCGCTCGAACTTAAATGTTTCCCAGGCCATTGAACAGATGGAGCAGGAGCTTTCTGGCGTTCCTGAGATTGATCATCTGCTGAGGTTTCTCCGCAGCAGCCAGCGGGGTATCTGCGGGTAAGAGGGAGGATATGCGGTGATTACAGGCCTACAGGGCTCCCTTGCCCTGATCGCCGGAACCGGCAAACTACCGGAAATAGGTGCGTCTTTCGCTTCCCGGTCCGGTTACCCGTTGACTGTGATTGATCTTACCGGTAATGGACATCGGTTTGCCCCTTTTACGGACCAGTTGTACGAGTTAAGTCCCTTCCAATGGGGCCGGATTGTGGAAATCCTACACCAACACTCGGTACAGAACATATATTTTCTAGGTGAAGTAAAAAAGGAACTTCTGTTTACTGGCGGCCAGCGTCCCGATGCAAGGTTGGCTAGGCTACTGGCTTCCCTGCCCAACTATAGTGATATGGAGATCTTCCGTGGTCTCCTCAGGGATTTGGAACGTGAAGGTTTTATCGTGGGCCCACAGACGGATCTGGTGGGGACTTTAGCCTGTGGGCCAGGTCAATGGGCCCGTCGACCCACGGTTCGGGAAGAACAGGATATCCAGATTGGGCTGCGGGTGGCCAGGTCCCTGACGGAACTGGATGTAGGGCAAACGGTTATTGTAAAAGATACCGCAGTGGTGGCGGTGGAGGCCATGGAGCACACCGATGCCACTATTCGCCGGGCGGCGGAACTGACCGGTGGGGGCGGGATCATGGTGAAATTGAAGCGTCCAAAGCAGGATCCCCGCTTTGACATCCCCTGCATTGGTCCGGAGACCTTTGCTTTGATGTCTGCGGCCAGACTTACCGCGTTGGCCTTTTCCTCCGGCATCCTGTGGCTGGACCAGGAGGAAAGCCTGGCCATTGCCCGCAAGGCGGACATATCCATTATCTGTATATCTGAGGAAGGTGGCACTGTAGCGAACCTATGAAGATCATGTTAGTGGCTGGCGAGCCGTCGGGTGATCTGCATGGTGCCCGGTTGGCCAAGGCCATTTTGGAGCAGAATCCCGCGGTGGAGCTTTTCGGCCTCGGTGGTCCCCTAATGGCCGAGGCCGGTGTGAGACTTATCGCAGATCCCACTGCCGTCAGTCTGATCGGTTTTGTGGAGGTCTTTCAGCATGTCCGGTATTTGCTTCGCCTGTTAAAGCAGGCTGCCCACATATTGAGGCTCCAGCGCCCCGATGCGGTGGTGTTCATTGATTTTCCCGAGTTCAACATGCGGTTGGCCAAAGTGGCCAAGGGCCTGGGGGTTCCCAGCTTGTATTACTTCAGCCCGTCGGTTTGGGCGTGGCGCAGGGGTCGGGCCAAGAAGCTAGGGAAGCTGGTCGATATGGTGGCCGCGGTGTTTCCCTTTGAAGCGGATATTTATCGCCGGGCCGGCGCCGAGGTCATCTACCTCGGTCATCCCCTGTTGGATACGGTGCAGCCTTCCATGGACGAAGTGGAGATCCATCGTTTCTTGAATATTGTTCCCGAGGCGATGAAAATTGCCTTGATGCCCGGTAGCCGGCGGCAAGAGATTAAGGCCCACCTTCCCACTATGTTAGAAGCGGGCCGGCTGATTCAGGAACAGGTACAGCGACCGGTGCAGTACTTGGTTCCGGTGGCGGCCGGCATTGATGATGAGCTGATCAGGGAAGTCATTGCCCAACGGGGAGAAGGACTCAATCTGCGTCTGGTCCACGGTTACCAATATGATGTGTTGGCGGTGGCGGATCTGGTCATTGTGGCCTGTGGTACCGCCACCTTGGAGGCGGCCTTGCTAGAGGTTCCCATGGTTACCGTGTATCGACTTTCCAAGACCACCTATCGGATCGCCAAGTTGTTGGTAAAGGTGCCCCACGTGGCCCTACCTAACGTGATTGCCGGTAGGGAGATTGTCCCCGAATTGATCCAAGATGAATTCACCCCCGAAACCGTGGTCAGGGCCGCAATGCCCTTGTTGCAGGGCGAAGCCCGGGAAGAGCAGCGTAAGGCCCTTGCCCAGGTTAAAGTGACCCTTGGTCCTCCTGGGGCTGTGGCGCGTTGTGCGGCCCTGGTGTTGAAACTGGCGGCGGAACGGGGTGTCGATCCCCGTGGCTAAGCGTCCTACCGTTGTTATTACCGTCAATAGTCCCGGTGAGGTGGCTGCCTGGTTGGCACCGGTGGTGGTCCAGCTGGGACAACGGCTGCCTTCTAGCCGGATTGTGGTGGTGGTTCCCCCCTGCCCCTTTGCCAGTGGGGCTGAAGTTGACGTGATTCGCAAGATGGAGCAGGTTACCGAAGTGATCGGTCCGGAGGATGCCTTTGGGCTTTTGTTTCGCAGGAGACGGCCTGACTGGGGCGACCGTGGACTTGTGCTCTTTCTTGGGGGTGATCCGGCCTTTGCCGGACGTCTGGCCAGACGTTTGGGCTATCCTGCAGCGGCCTACGTGGAGCGGGTGGCAGGGGCTTTAAACTTTCAACAGTACTTTGCGGCCTATCCGCCGGTAGCAGAGGAGCTTCGGACCCGGGGCAAAAGTAACGTCCATTTCGTGGGGAACCTGATGGCCTCCGCGGTGAAGGGTCGTGCGGAAGAGGTGGCCGTGGATCTAGGTGTGCAGCCTGGTGAGACGGTGCTTAGCTTCTTTCCGGGCAGCCGTCCCTGGCAGATTTGTCATTTGGTTCCCTTTTTTCTGGAAATGGCTCAGCTTTTGGGGCAAGCACTGGTGCAGCACCAACTAATGATTATGTCCCCCTTTGTGGAGGAAGAGCAACTGGTGAACGCCGCGTCAAAGCCTTCTTCCATCCTTGGTGGTATAACTGCAACCTGCGTGGAGCGGTGGGAAGGTGTAGCGGGAAACAAGGTGGTAGTCCTGAAGACAGTCCAAGGCCACCGGGTGACCGCGGTCTGGGGTGCCCGGTATGAGCTGATGAAGGGAAGTACACTGGCGGTAACCATCCCGGGAACCAACACGGCGGAGTTGGGGTATCTCCATGTACCTACTGTGGTGTTGGTGCCGTTGCATCGGCCGGAGATCATTCCCCTGCCCGGCTTGATTCAGTGGGTTGGCCGGATACCGCGGTTAGGACCTGTATTGAAGCGGCGGGCTGTTGAGACTTACCTCAGAACCCATCCCTATGTGGCCTTACCCAACCAATGGGTGGGACGGGAGATCATGCCTGAGTATAAAGGTAGCTTTCAGGCTGCAGATGTGGTATGTTGTCTCCGGGCTCTCCTAGAGGCCCCTCAGCGCTTGGAGAGTATACGGAAGCAGTTGGCGGAGCTTGCTCCCACCCAGGATACTGCTTCTGTGATGGTGGAGTTGTTGATCGAGCAATTTGGACTAAGGGGATGAGTCGATGGGCCGGCGACTGTTTAGCTATGTAAGACCTTACTGGCCATGTTTGCTTTTAGGGGCTATTACCAGCCTGGTCTCGGTGGCAGCAAAGTCTTTGCTTCCTTTGGTTGTCGGTACCCAGCTGGTGGACCAGGTGTTGATTCTACAGCAGGATCTGGGTCTATTGAGTCGCGTTATGTTGGTGGGAATGGGGATTTACCTCATCATGGGCGTGTTTTTCTACCTGCAATACTGGATGTTTTCCTATTGTGGTCACCGGGCTACGGTGGATCTACGACAACAAGTGTACAATAAACTGCAGGATTTACCTTTGGCCTATCACGAGAAGCATCGCAGCGGTGAACTGATTAGTCGGGTAATCAATGATACCGCCATGGTGCAGAACGCGCTCAGTGTGGGTATTGGGGATTTCCTGCACAATGCCGCGATGGTTCTAGGGGTATTTGTGCTGGCCATATATATCAATTGGCGCTTGTTCCTGTTGACCTTAGCGATCCTTCCTTTGATTGCTGTGGCGGTTAGCGCATACAGCAAGCGGATCCGTCAGTATTCCCGGGCGGTTCAGGACAGAGTCGCAGATATCGGTGGGTTGGCCCAGGAGACTTTGAGTGGAATCAAAGTGGTCAAGGGTTTTGCTATGGAAGAGGCAGAGAAGGAGCGCTTTCAGCGGGGTAATGAGCAGAGTTTTCAAGCCACCATGAAAGCGGTGCGGTTGATGGCCAGCGTGGTTCCCATTGTGGAACTCATGATGGTAAGTGGCCTGTTGCTCCTCATTTGGTACGGAGCCCGGGAGGTGCTGCAAGGCCGGCTTTCACCCGGTGAACTGGTGGCCTTCCTGAGTTATATCGCGATGGCTTCGGGGCCGGTGAACGTACTGTTACGAACTAACAACCTGTTTCAGCAGAGTCTTGGTGCTGCAAGCAGGATCTTTGAGGTTTTGGATACGCCAATCACCATCATGGAGCCGAAGGATCCCGTTATCCTTTCGAAGGTGAAGGGGAACGTAGAATTCGAACAGGTTTGCTTTAGCTATCATGATGATGAACCGGTGTTAAAAAAGGTGAATCTGTCGGTGTCTCCCGGTGATGTGACCGCACTGGTCGGTCCTAGTGGGGCCGGAAAGACCACCTTAGTGAACCTGATTCCGCGGTTTTATGATCCAACCAGCGGTGCCATTCGATTGGATGGCCATGATTTGCGCACCTTGAGTCTGCGCTGGTTGCGGTGTCAAGTGGGAATTGTTCCCCAGGATACGGTCCTCTTTTCCGGAACCATTGCGGAAAACATTGCCTACGGCAAACCCGATGCCACTTGGCGGGAGATCCAGGAGGCGGCCAAAGCCGCCAATGCCCACAGCTTCATCACTAGTTTTCCCGATGGATACGACACCTATGTGGGCGAACGGGGAGTCTGCCTATCGGGGGGACAAAGGCAGCGAATTGCCATCGCCCGGGCTTTACTCAAACAGCCCCATATCCTGATCCTTGATGAAGCTACCTCGGCATTGGACGCTGAATCGGAATACCTGGTACAAGAGGCCCTGGGACGTTTGATGGAGGGGCGTACTACCTTTGTAATTGCCCATCGCCTGTCTACGATTATCAATGCCACTAAGATCCTCGTGCTGGATGCGGGTAGGATTGTGGAACAGGGCTCCCATACAGAGCTGATGCGTAGGATGGGGTTGTATCAGCGGCTGTACAGTACGCAGTTTGCGGGGTAGGCCATGGAGAAATCGTCGATGGAGCATAGGCAGATTCTGTTTCTCAGTAACGGTCATGGTGAGGACGGGATTGCTGTAGCTTTGATTCGCGAACTCGGCGATCTAAAAGATCAGATTTGCGCCCTTCCTTTGGTGGGGCTAGGAGAGGAATACATTAAGGAAGGTATCCCGGTACTGGAACCAAGGATGGTTCTCCCCTCCGGGGGGTTTACCCGCCTGGGGCCCCGGCAGCTTTGGCAGGATCTTAGGGCGGGACTACTGTCCCTGCTGCGAAGTCAGATCCGAACCTTGCGGGAAATGCACAAGGCGATCAGTTTGGTGGTATGTGTTGGAGATGTCTATCCCCTGCTGCTTGCCGGTTTGTTTGTAAAGCGACCGATGATCTTTCTTGCTACCGCAAAAAGTGAATATATCAATGGTCATTTTCCTGTGGAATATTGGTTGATGCGCAAGTATTGCCAGAAGGTTTTTGCCCGGGACAAAGCAACGGCCGAAGCGATGGTGAATAACGGGGTTGCCGCGGACTTCGCCGGGAACTTGATGATGGATATCTTGATGCAGGACCATTCGGTTTATCCCAAGAAATCTTCCGATCCATTAATCTGTCTTTTGCCCGGAAGCCGTGATGACGCCTACTTGAACCTTGGGGATCTTTTAGATTGCGTGAGTATAATCGTTGAGGAGAGGACCTGTGAGTTTGCTGTACCATTGGCACCGGGACTATCCTTCGGTGAGATAAAACGGACAATAGATTTGCAACGATATGGCCCTGCCTGTGCTTTTGAGGAACCCAGTCCTCGAGAGAAGTCCCAAGGAATCGAAGGCAAGATAATAGTGAAAAACCGAGTGGAGATCCCCGTGTTAAAGGGATGTTTTGCTGGGCTGCTAAAAAGTTGTGATTTGGTTATCGGTCTGGCTGGTACCGCAAACGAACAGGCTGCTGGTTTAGGCAAACCGGTGATCACTTTTCCCGGCCGCGGGGTCCAGTTTACGGAGAGGTTTGCCAAGGCACAGAAGAAGCTTCTGGGTGAAGCGGTCTGTTTGGTGGCTCCCGCGCCTAGGATTGTGGCCGAGCATGTCCAGATAATCCTAAGTGACCCCGTGCTTTACAACAGAATGGCTACGGTAGGTAAAGAACGGATGGGCAGCCCGGGTGGTGCTGCGGTCATCGGTCAATACATAAGAGAGATTCTCACCTAACAGTATGGAGTAGAAACAAGGTTTTAGGATAATTGTAATCGAAACGAGATGAAGGAAAGAAGGAAATTCTGAGCTTTTCATAAATTAAGATACTAAACTGACTGGGTGCTCGTTTTCGCACTGAAAATGGCTAAAGAATCTTGGTAAAGAAGGTAAAATTAGGGCCGGTGACGAACAATACCTGTAACACGTTTTGCTGTTCGTAATGATATGGACGGAGTGGCAGGTATGCGGAAGACTTTTGTGGTAGCTTTCATCATGTTTGTGGCCCTTATTGTGGATTCTTCATATGCCAGTTTTGGACCCGGAGGGTGGAGTCTTGAAGGGGACTCCTGGGGTTTCCCTGGTAATGCCGGTGGAGCCCTATGGTCTGCGGCTTCCCTTACTCTGAACGAAACCCCACGACCTATTATTCGCATTTCCCAACAGATTCGGGATCCCCGGACGGGTGAAATCCGGGAGATAAATATCATCCCTCCACCCCCCAGACAGAGACTGCGGCAGGAAAACATAGCGATTCAGCCGGTGTTGACCACGGGTCTTTCGGCCAGGGTCACCAACTTTGAAGTGGCTTCGGAATTGTTGGTCATGCTTTCCGATTTGCAGACGACCCAATCCATAGACTTGGACGCGTTTTTGGATAAATATGAATTGACCCTGGCGAAACTCTTGATTTCCATGCCGTTTCGTTATTATTTGAATGGGGTGACTGCCTTCTCCGGTGCAGAACAGTGGAATGTGTCGTATGTAAAACAGCAAGAATCAGTCATCAATATGCGTGGCTTGGACATCAGTATTGGATTTATTGATCTAGATACCTTTGCCGTGGCCCGTTCGGTGGAGTTTTCCGACCAACGGGTAACCTTAGGGGCCAGGCTGAAAGGACTTAAAGGTAGTAGGTACTTCATGGGGCTGCACGATTTGGTGGACTATGTCCATGAGAACATATCGGGTCAAGGACTCGGTCTCGATGTGGCCTTCTTCTATCACGGGACCGGGGAATCGGATGTTGGCCTCGCCATTGATGACTTGTATACTCGAATGGAGTGGACCGGTATTCGTCAAAGGGAAGGAGAGACTGTTCAGGATAGTGAGTTTGTCGAGGTCTTCGTTCCGACGCTCCGAATTTCCTATGTGGCTCGGGCCGGTCAAAGTGGAGCGGTTTACACAGAGTTTGTTCGGAAACTGCAAAAGAATGCCAAGGTGGAGATTAGACTAGGAATGGAACGAATTCTCTCGCCGGGGACAACGGGGAGAGTTAAAATAGGTATTTCTGATCTGGAAGGGATGGTATTGGGTTTAGGGGTCGGCAAGAAAATTGGGTCCATGGAGCTCGACCTGAGTTTATCAAGTTCAGACTTTTATCGTAATTCGTGGGGCGGTGGTTTAAGCATCAACTATCGTTTCTAACGGTTGTTACAGTTTAGGTTTCATATATAACGGATTCTGACGATGTGACTCTAAGGAGGGGACCTAAAGTTGAGGAGAAGTGGACTAATCGTTGGTGTTATTGTTGTGTTATTGAGTCTTTCTTGCTCCACCCTGAGTGCTCAGGGACTTTCCAGTGCCCAGTGGGCTCAGGTGCAGTCTGAGGTGGAGCAGCTCGGACTAGGCTACTTCGGGGAATTGGGGCTATGGCAAAGTGTTGTGAGCACCCTTGAAGCAGTCTTGGGTGATGTGGAGCAACCCAATGTACCCCAAGGAGTAATCACGGACATTGTGTCGGCGGCTCTGGAGAACGGCTATTCTGCAGGAGTTGCCGGTCGGATCGCGGCAAACTTGATCGCTGCCAGTCAACGCGGTAGGAATCAAGATGTCGAGATACTGATTAAGGAGCTTATTGATCAGGATCTAAGTGCGAATGTTATAGTGCAGGTATCGTCGGTTCTTGGCCAGGCCGGTGTTAACGCACAGTCTGCCCAGGACATGGGAACCGTGGCCAGCAGTTTGGGTACCATGGTAGCCCATATGGCTGAAGGCGGCTACTCAGAGGAAAACATGCTGAATGTCCTGGGATTGGTGGAAAGAGCGGCCGCCTTGGGCGACAGTAATCAGTTGGTCCAGTCCATCGCTGGAGTTCAGGAGATTTTGACCCAGGTAGAAGCGTTAGGTGTGGACCAGCGAGTGCTCAACGCAACCACCCAGGCTTTGTATCAGGCTGCTCTCAAATCTGGAAGCATCGATGAGTTGCAGAGTCATAGCGCCACTATTGCTGGGCTGTTGTCTAGTGGTGCCGATTTGGGTGTTTCCGACGCAGCCCTGGAGAATCTTATGTCCGCTCTTCAGGGTGCCATTGCCCAGTCCAGTGGTGGAACAGAGCTGGAGCAGTTGCTTTCCGGCGTACAACGGATTTTCCAGAACGCGACAGAACTTGGATTGACCGGAGCAGAGGTCAACAGGACCCTTTCCATTGTATCTGGAGTCCTGCGGGAAGGTGAATCTGTAGAGCAAATCAGCACAGCCCTCAATCAATTGGGTGATGCTTTAGGTGCGGGCGATTCTGTGGATGCCATTGCCGACCTGGTATTGCCCCAACCGCCGATTCCTAGCGACGAAGATGAAGAGGACGAAGAGGAGCCTACAGAACCAGATGAGGCCGAGGAGCTGCTTGAAGCTGCCAGATTGGCTAGGGAACAAGGTGACTATGCCGAGGCTTTGAGTCTGTACTTCCGGGCCTTTGATCTGGATCCTAGCCTGTTGGACGAAAACAGGTCAGAAGTGGGTAGCCTCTATGCCGACTGGGCAGCTGAGTTGGAGAACGAGAATACACTGGCATCTTTACAGGAAGCTTTGGCCAAACTTGATGGGGCCATTGATATACATCCTGCGGGAATTGGGGCATATAACGCCCAGAAGGCCGGGGTGTACGCCAAGTTAGGTGTGCTGCATTTTGCTGACGGTGCCTACGAGCAGGCCGTGAATGCCTATAGTGCGGCCCTTGACCTGGTGGATAATACTGAGTATAAGGTAGCCCGCGGGAAGGTGTATGCCGCTTGGGCTGCTGACCTGTTCGAGTCTGGAAACTATGAAGCCGCAATTGAGAAGTATAAAGCTGCGGCGGAAGATGATCCGAGCAATGCGGCTACTTATGCGAAGGCCCAAGCCGAATGTTACTTCGAGCTTGCCAAGGGTACCAGTGATCTTGATGAGAAGATCGGTTACTTGACAAAGGCCTATGGGCTTGATGCGCAGTATGGCGAGGCCCTTGGTTTCGCCTACGTAGAGCGGGCAGCCGTGGAGCTTGCTGCAGCCAGGTATGAAGACGCCTATGCGGATCTAAATGAAGCTTTGACCCTGATTCCGGAGGATAAACAGGATGCGGGTCTGTGGCGTCTAGTGGCGGAAGCGGCCAAGGGCGTAGATAAGCCCGCGGTGGCAGTGGAGTACTTGTTGCGCTGGCTTGAGGCTGATGCGGACGCCACCTTCGAAGACTACTCCGAAGCATACTACTATTGTGTGACCACCGCTGGGGATCTACAGTCAGCGTTGACAGTGGCGCAGTGGGCAGCTGAGTTGTTCAAGGATACCTTGGGCAGCTACCAGCTTCTGGCCGGTGCGTATCTGCTCAATGATGACATTGAAGCGGGAATCAGCGCATACTTGGATGGCTTGAAGCTGGTCATCGATGGTGACGACGATGCTGAGATTCAGTCCTACATTGCGGAATGCTTCCGGACCTTGGCGGATGTTTTGGTGGCCTATCCGGATCTGGGTCTGGAAGAGCAGCTGGTGCGGGATATTGGTGAAGTCTTCATGGGTGCTTTGTCCGAGAGCATCGATGAGATGCTGGCGGCCTATGAAGTGGCGGAAACCGAGTTCTATGATGAGCTGTTGAAGGTGGGCATTTCCTCTGCGGCTGCGAAAGAAGTGGTGTACGCTTGCATCGATGAGCTCTTGGAGCAGGATCTGAATGCGGCGAACATCATCCCGCTGCTGAGGGAAATGCAGTTTAAGATGTATGATGAGCTATTGAAGCTTGCTAGCACTGATGCAGACTTCAAGGCCGCCGCTGAAGCGGTGAATGAGGCGATCTTCAAGACCCTGTGGGTGGGCGAAGATTCAATGGGTGGTCGTCTGCAGAAGATAATGGATCGGACGATGACCGCTTTGAAGGATATCACCGAGGAAACTAAGGTCTTGAATTCTGCTGTGGCTGTGAGCTTGGTAGCTGAGCTTTCCGACTACATCCGTATGGATCTTGAACTGGAGCAGGCCCAGCTGTTGATTGGTGCGGCCCGTCATATCATCAAGGTGAGCGATCAGATAAAGAAGATGCCTGGAGCCGTCGAGATTGCCCTTGAAGAGTTCCGGGCCCGTGCGGAGCAGTTGGAGCTGGTGGGTGTTGCCACGGCCTTTGATGAGGTTCTGGCGGAGTTCGGTTGGAAGTTTGATGTGAACCGTCGTGATTGGGATTGGAAAGCCCTTGATGAAGAGGAGCAGGCCTTCCTGGAGACCTTCCTGAAGGATCCGGTGGGTACGCTGCTCATTCTGCAGCGGGCCATGGAGGAACGGGATGATGTGAACCAGTTGGCGGCTGAGGCCATGGCACTCTGGAACAGTGTGCGTACGGAGATTCTGCCTGATGCCATCAAGCAGATCCCGGACTTCACCGTGGAAGAGTGGAACCAGGCGGCCACCGCTTTGCTGGAAGCCTTCATGAGTCTCATTACCGGAAAGCCAATCGATAGAGATCATCCCTGATGATGAGACCGAGGCTCGGATGTTGGTGCAGCAGGCCATCGTGGCCAGAAGCGAAGGACGTTTTGAGGAAGCCATCGGCTACTTTAAAGAAGCCTTTGCCCTGTGGGAGCCACTGGCTGACGAGTACCAAGGGGCGTATGGAGACACCTACGCTGACTGGGCGATGGCGTTAGCTGCGAATGACACCATAGATGATCTGGAAGAAGCCCTTACGAAGCTAGATGCGGCCATTGAGGCCAATCCGGCGGGGACCGCTGGGTACAACGATAAGAAGGTTGACGTATACATCGCCCTTGGTGGCTTGTATTTGAGTGCGAAGGAGTACCAAAAGGCAGTAGATGCTTATACCGATGCATATGACCTCTCCGGAAAAGATGACTATATTGTCGAGCGCGGAAAGGTGTATGCCGCTTGGGCTGCTGACTTGTTCGAGTCTGGAGACTATGAAGCTGCAATTGAGAAGTATGCCGCTGCGGCGGAAGATGATCCGAGCAATGCGGCTACTTATGCGAAGGCCCAAGCCGAATGTTACTTTGAGCTTGCCGAGGGTACCACTGATCTCAATCAGAAGATTTACTACCTGGAGCAAGCTTACGATCTAGATGACAGCTATGCCTGGCCTCTCAGCCAAGCGTACTTAACTCGGGGAGAGAATCGGTACCTTGCTGGCGAATATGCGTCAGCCGAAGAGGATGTGGAAGAAGGCCTGCGCCTGGCGGGGGACAACGAGACGCCGGAGATGTATTCTCTGCTGGCAAATATCAAGTTCCAGCTGTTCAAGTGGGAAGAGGCCATTCAACATCTAAAGACGGCGGTTAACTGGCCTGGTACCACGCCTAAGGAAGAGGATCTCGAACTACTGGTGCTTTGTCTGATGGACAGCTACGCTTTTGATGAGGCTCTGGAATATGCGAGCCTTTTGGCTGAGCTTTTCCCCAGCTTAACTCGCTATGCGAATCTGTCCCAATTGCATGTGAGCGTCGGGCAGATGAGAGAGTCGGTTTTCGTCTTTGGAGACAGCCTCAGTTACGCTTTCGCAGGGGACTATGCTGAAAGTGAAATCCAGGATTATATTGCCCAGAGCTTGGAAGCGATCAGTGAAGGAATGATCGCCTATCCCGATTACGAATTGAGCCTGGAGATAGTCGATGTTGTTTATGCCGCCTTTAGCAGCGGGTTGAACAGTGCAATCGATGCGATCCAGGAAACCTACTATGAGACAATCGAGCCTAGCTTCTTTGTTCGTTTGGATGAAGTGGGCATTGTCGAAGAGGATGTCAGGGCGGTATTCACCGATTGTTTCGAGTACCTGCGCAATCAGCAGGTAAGTGCCGCCAACATCATACCTCTGCTGCGAGAGACTCAGTATATGCTCTACGACAGATTGGCAGAGCTTGTTACCCCCGGGGCAGACTTCGATGAGACCGCTGAGCAAATCAACGAATTCCTCTTCAATACACTCTGGGTAGGGGAAGACTCTCTGGGTGCTCGGTTGCAGACTATCCTGAATACGACCCAGGAGGTATTCGACCAGGTTAGTGACGATGGGTGGAACCTCCGGGCTGCAGTGGCCACTAGTATGGTTCGGGAAGCAGCGGTGAAGGTCACTGAGTTGGATGTTGACCAGGCAGCTCTACTCATCGGTGCGGTTCGACATTTGGTGAAGGTTAAGGATGAGCTCAAGGCTATGCCTGAAGTATTGGACATAGCTCTTCCACAACTGCGGGAAGAAGCCGAGAAACTAGATATGACTGCCGTGGCGATTGCCTTTGATGAGGTCTTGGCCGGCTTCGGCTGGAGACTCGATGTGAATCGACAGGATTGGGGTTGGCAGGAGCTTGAAGAAGATGAGCAAGAGTTCTTGAAGACCCTGTTGCAAGATCCCTTGGGAACTATGCTTACCATCCAGACTGCTTTGGAGGCTCGTGAGGATGTAAACCAGATCGCTGCTGAGGCTAGAGCGCTCTGGGATCGCCTCCGGACGGAGATCCTCCCTGGAGCGGTTGATGTAGTGGAGAATTACGAGGTTGAGGATTGGAACCGGGCTACCGAGGCTCTGTGGGCTGCCTTTTTCAGTCTGTTGACCGGTGAGCCCATTGCTGAAGATTAAGAGACGACTAGCTTTTCCGCTTGATGCGCAAGGCCCTTCCAGATTTGGGAGGGCCTTTGCCGTTATAGGTAGTGGTGTTATAATAAAGGCATATCGGCGTGGGTATCTGGATGGGGAGCATGGTAAGAATGGCAATAGTTGTGGAGAAAGTGGTCAAGTGCTATGGAAGACGTAAGGTGGTCAATGAGGTTAGTATAAAAGTGGAACCAGGGGAGATTGTCGGATTGCTGGGTCCTAACGGTGCGGGAAAGACTACGACCTTTTACATGATTGTTGGTCTAGAAAGGCCTTCCGCCGGTCGTATAATAATTGATGGAACCGACATGACCCGCTGGCCCATGTATAGGCGAGCACGGTTTGGGATCGGTTATCTGGCCCAAGAACCGTCTGTGTTTCGAAAGCTCAGCGTCGAGGACAATGTGATGGCGGTATTGGAATTGATGCCATTCACATCGAAGGAGCGCAGAGAGCGGCTCGAAGAGTTGTTACAGGAGTTCGATATCGCAGGAATCCGCAAGCAGCCTGGAGCAGTTCTTTCTGGAGGAGAACGGCGCCGGGTGGAGATTGCCCGGGCTTTGGCCGCAGAACCACGTTATATTTTGTTAGATGAGCCCTTTTCTGGAGTAGACCCAATTGCCGTTGCTGATATTCAAGGGATAATTGCCATGCTCAAGGAAAAGGGGCTCGGTTTACTTATTACAGATCATAACGTGCGGGAAACACTGAGCATCACCGACCGTGCCTATATCATGCATCAAGGCCGTGTGCTTGTGGAGGGGCCGTCCGGCGAGATTGCTTTGGATCCAATGGCCCGGAAATTCTACTTGGGAGATCGGTTTAGCCTATGAGGTTGTTGGATAGGTATCTGGCTCGCCTATTGGTGACCCCCACAATATTCGGAATAGGTGTATTTAGCAGCATTTTTCTAGGTAGCGAGATCCTCAGGGTTATCCGCTACGTTACAGAATACGGTGCGTCTTGGAAAACCGCCGGGTTACTCCTTTGCTTAGCTTTGCCCCAAATTATGGTCTGGGTGCTGCCGATGGCGGTTCTGCTGGGAGTATTGATGTCTTTGAGTCAGCTATCGGCAAACAGTGAGATCAATGCGATGCGAGCAGCTGGAATGAGTTTTTACCAACTGAGCCGTCCCGCAGTGATAGTGGGGCTTATAGGGATGTGCCTTGCCTTGGTAGTGAGCGCGTACGTTTTGCCTAAAGCCAACTTGCACAGTGCGCGGATCGTCGCTGAGGAGGTAAAGGGGACCAGCTTGTCAATGGTTCAGCAAAATGTTATCCTTAGAAGGTACGAGAGGCAGCGCATGACTTGGTTTCTCTATGCAGCGGAGTTCGATGGACAAGCCCAGGTCATGTACGATGTCACCATCATGGACCTAGCTGATGGTAAGCCTCAGGTCACGACCTATGCTAAGTCTGTATATTGGGATGAGGATCAATGGTATTTGAACGATGCCGAAGTATACTACCATGATCCGGAAGAGGGAATATCCACTATCAGGTTTGGCCAGGGACGACAGCCCGCCGATATTGCCTTTCGACCGACAGATATTGCTAGAAGCCAGAAATCTCCCGACGAAATGACAACCAGAGAGCTGAGAGAGTATATTAATATTTTGAAAAGTAAGGCGGGTTATATAGATCGCAAACTGCTCACAGAATATCACTCTCGCTATGCAATGCCGGCTGCTGCGTTGATGTTTTCCCTTGTTGGTGCTCCCTTGGGTGTTCAGTCACATCGTTCCGCGTCATCGGTCGGGTTTGGCATGAGTATGGCGATAATCCTGGTCTATTACGTCGTCATGACCTTTGGTATTGCCCTAGGGGAAAGTGGGGCATTGCATCCCTTTTTGGGGGCTTGGTTGCCAAATTTGGTTCTGATGGTTGCTGCAGTGGTGCTTATCATTAAGGTAAAAAAATAGTGGATTGGAGGGTCGGATCGTGGGCGGTCTAATAATACTCGTGCTCCTCGTTATCGGTGGTATTATTGCCTTTATCGGCGACCGCATTGGGATGAAAGTTGGCAAAAAGCGGCTGACCCTTTTCGGGATTCGACCCAGATACACTTCGATGATCATCACGATCTTCACCGGCATAGTAATTGTCGCTGCCAGTGTGGTAATTTTGTCTATTGTGTCAGAAGATGTGCGGATGGCTCTTTTTCACATGGAAGAGATCAAAGAGGCTTTAGCTACGAGCGAAAGCCGCTACTTGGAAAGTCAAAGATTGCTCAGTGAGGCCGAGGCGCTCCTGAACGAACAGCAAGTTAGGGTAGAATTGTTGCGGTTGGAAGTGGAGGCCAAAACCGAGGAACTATCCCTAGTGGAAAAACAACGGAATGACGCCATGACTGAATTGGAAGCGGTGCGACATGAATGGACGGTAGCCATGGAAGAGCTCGAGGAGGTGCACAACGCTTATCTGGAGGCCAAGACAGCGCTGGTTAACACCGAAGAGCGACTGGTGTTCGAAAGGGAGCGAGTAGAGACTCTGAAGGCGGCTAGCGAGATGATCCAGGCAACATTGCAGGAATTGCAGCAACGGGAAGCCATGCTAGAGGCCAGGATCGTTGACCTCTTTGAGCAGTATCAAGCACTATATGATGCGTACCAGAGATTCAGCGAACAGATGCGTTATGGTCACTTTATCTTCACTACCAATGAGATCGTTTATGCTCAAGTTATTGAAGGTGGCAAAGGCTATGATGCTGCCCAGCAGGACCTCGTTGAATTCTTGTTGAACGCCAATAAGATTGCTCTGAATCGAGGTGCTCGTATTGAGGGCAAGGATGATTACGCCCTTGTGCTTCTGTCAGAGGAACACTTTGACCAGGTGGTTCGTATTCTCGGCAATGAAAGTGGACATTATGTAGTTCGTGCTATGTCCTATGGCAATACTGTAATGGGAGAGCCGCTGGTGATCTGGTTTGATCTGAAACCTAGACAAAAGGTCTTCGATAAGGGTGCGGTAATTGCTAGTGTTACGGTAACCGATGCCCAAAATATTGAAGATATAATACTGGCACTTTTGCGTCAAGTAAATGAACTGGCCATCGTGAAAGGGATGATTACCGATAGCGAAGGGCGAGTGGGGCAGACAACTGGAGAGGAATTTTTCGAAGCCATCGCCGCTGTGCGGGAGGCGGAGGGTGAAGTCATCGTCAATGCCGTGGCACGTCATGAGACGTGGAATACGGGTAAACTACAAATCGGGTTTGAGGTAATTGTAACCGAGGGAACGGAGTAATGGTACGGAGAATTGCTGGGTTATCGGGATGGAAACTAAGACCCGCCCAGGTATTGGGTTTAGGATATCTGATTGTGATTCTGGGTGGAGGTCTACTGCTTCAGATGCCCGCTTCCTGTCAACCCGGTGTGCAGTTGTCGTTTCTTGATGCTGTTTTCATGGCTACTTCCGCCACTTGTGTTACTGGTTTGAGCGTCTTGGATGTAGCTACTAGTTTTTCCACATTTGGTCAACTGGTCATCATGCTACTCATTCAAATTGGCGGATTGGGGATCATGACTATCTCAACCTTGTTTGCCCTGTTGTTGGGGAAGCGTATCGGGCTGCGTCACCGGCTGGCTATTCAGGAAGAACTAAACACCATTACCCTATCCGGTGTGGTGCGTTTGATTCGATTAGTTCTGGGGTTAAGTCTTGGGTTAGAAATCCTTGGTGCTGGTTTTCTTTTTATCCGTTGGATGGGCAAGATGCCCATCGGACAAGCGCTGTATTTTGCTGTGTTTCATTCAGTCTCTGCTTTCAATAATGCAGGGTTTGTCATTCTTGGTCCGAACCTTGAGGCATATGTGGGGGACGTGCTCGTAAACATAGTGCTATCTCTGCTAGTGATCGCCGGTGGATTAGGTTTTCTGGTGATCGGTGAGTTGTTACTTAAGTCTCTCTTGCTGAGGTCGTCCTTTCGGAGATTGTCTTTGCATTCTAAGCTCGTGTTGGTTACTACCTCGCTACTGATGGCCAGTAGTTTTGTCTTCGTGTTCTGTGTGGAAGGAAACAACCCACTTACCTTAGGTCCATTAGAGGGTGAAACGAAGCTTCTTGCCACGTGGTTTCAGTCGGTTTCGCCTCGCACTGCCGGATTTAGCACTATTCCTGTAGATGGAATGCGTGCGGCTACCCTCTTCTTTTTCATCTTCTTGATGTTTATCGGCGCTTCGCCTGGCTCTACTGGTGGGGGCATTAAGACAACGACTGCCGCGTGTCTTGTGATGACTGTGATTAGTACAATCAAAGGTCAGAGTGACACAGTAGTCTTTGGTCGACGCATTCCGGAGACTACCGTTCGTAAAGCGTTGAGTATCGTGATACTAGCCCTAGTCTTGGTGTTAACAGTGACCTTGGTGATGTTGGTGATCGAGGACTTGCCAGTACTGGACGTGATTTTTGAGGTAGTCTCCGCCTTTAGTACAACAGGTTTGTCTACGGGGATTACTCCCTTACTGTCCTCTTCCAGCAAACTTCTTTTGATTATCCTTATGTTTGTGGGAAGGATAGGACCTGTTACCCTGGCGTTGGCTTTGGGTCGCAAGTTTCATGGCTTTCCAGGTTCTGGAGTAAGGTATCCCGAAGGAACAGTGATTGTGGGTTAGAAGCGCGAGGTGTTCACAGATGCAACCAATGAGCTTTGCTGTTTTGGGCTTAGGCCGATTCGGTACCAGTGTGGCCCAGGAGTTAAGCGAGAGAGGCTATGAGGTTATTGCGGTGGACAAAGATCCCGAAAGGGTGGCCAATATCGCCGATCGCGTGGTTAAGGCCGTGGAGGCCGATACTACCGACGAGCGTGCCCTAGATGCGATCGGTGTACGGAATGTGGATGTGGCCATCGTAGCGATTGGCCAAGATATTCAGGCCAGCATCCTTACTACTTTGCTCCTAAAAAACATAGGTGTGCAGAGGGTTTGGGCCAAAGCCCAGAATCATCTCCATGGCACGGTATTGGAGAAGGTGGGCGCAGATCGCGTTGTGTTCCCGGAACGGGATATGGGTGTCCGGGTGGCTCAGGCTTTGGTTTCTGTGAACTTGTTAGACTATATGGAAATCGCTCCCGAATACCATATTGCTGAGACCATTGTTCCCCCGAGGTTTGACAACAAGACCTTGGGCGAGATAGATCTGCGCAAGAAGTACGGTATTACAGTGCTGGTAGTGAAAAGAGGTGATGAGGTCAACATTTCGCCCGGTGGCACGGACCGGTTGTTTGCTGGCGATATTCTGGTAGTCATTGGATCTAGAAAGCAGCTTGAGCGTTTTCAGCGGGATTGATCCCGTTACGATTTGAGACATCACTCAAGACAGAATTTGTTGCTTTCCACTTACTGCAGCCCCTTTCAGCTGAAGATATCTTGCATTTCAAGAAGGATTTTGCAGGCAACTAGCGAATGTGATATTGAAGTGCCGGATGTTGTCTGTACGCGATCTCCATCTAGCGTCCGGCAGGTACATTGCCGAAAGGGAGGTGCTATTCTTTCGTAGTAGCGCAGATACCAGCCGGGCAGTTGAGTATATCATAGATTGAGATTGAAATCGAAACTGTCGTACCCTATGGAGGCACCACTTACATAGGGGATGTGTGTGAAGGAGTTTGACATGCTTATGAGGGAGGGTACTATCACATGTTAAAACGAACAACGCCTGTAGTTGTTGCGATCCTTGTACTTGTGGTAGGATTAGTTTTTACTACTCATGCATCAAAAATGCCGTTTCCGGATGTGCCCGATCATCATTGGGCCTATGATGCCATTGTTGATCTGGCTGCGGCTGGAATCGTCATTGGTTATCCTGATGGAGAGTTTAAGGGTAGCAATGCATTTACCAGGTATGAAATGGCCATGGTGGTATCCCGGCTCATCGAGGATATCAAAGACTTTGCGGCCTCTGAGATCGATTGGCAACTGGATGAAAAGTTGCAGAGCTTTGCGGCCCGCATCAGCGAGGATGTATCTGGAGAGCTGGCGGATGTAATCGCTGCAGAGCTTGATGCCCTTTCTGCCAAGTTTGCCGAGGCCATGGCTGTCCTAGACAGAGCATCCATGGAGCAAAAGGAAGAGATTAAAGCTAGTCTAGAAAAGGCGAAGCTTGGTTTGCAGGCTGACTTTGACGCTGCAAAGGCATTGCTTCTTGAGCAGTTGACAGCTGAACAAGATGCCTTTAAACAGCAGATCGAGGTCTACGTTAGAGCCCTCGTAACCGACTTGGTTGCGGAGAGACTCAGTGAGCTCACTCCCGGGCTCTCCAAGGAAGAAGCTTTGGAGTTGCTGGTGAGCAGTGAAGAGATTGCGGAACTGTACAACGATCTCGACCAAGTAAGGCTTATTGCCGAATTGGCAGCCAGTAGCACTGAACGACTGGATAATCAGTTGGCTGACTACGCTAAGGCTCTGGCGGAGGCCCAAGTGGCGGTGGAAAGGGCTCTTGAGGTTGCCCGTGTCAGCAGCGAGATTGCCGAGGCCAGTAAGGACGCAGCCACTGAAGCTATGCGCATTGGTAATGTTGCCTATTCCACAGCCGCAGAGGCTCAGCAGCAAGTGGCTGAGATTCAGAAGGTTGTGGCTGAACTTGAGACCTTGAGTGACGTCACTGCTGCGACGGCAAACCGGGCTGAGGCTTTAGTGCAGCAGTTTGGAGACGTGCTGGACAATGAGATTAAGGAGATGGCTAAGAACGCCGTCCAGAACAGTGATTTGGCTCTGACTAGATCCACTGAAGCTTTGGCCTATGGGCAAGAGGCAAAAACCTTAAGCGAAGATGCTTTGAAAGTGGGACAGAGTGCTCAGGTTTCGGCGACCGAGGCATTGACTGTGGCCAAAGAAGGATTCGAGGTCAGCAAGTCCGCTGAGCAGATTGCCCGCGAAGCATCTGAACTGGCAACCAAACTTCAGCAAGTGGTCGACGTGCTCAATAGCCAGATGGAGTCCTTTGATTTGCAGTTGGCTGCGTTGTCCAAGGACACCGATGCATTGAAGGCTCTGATCGATCTTAAGACTGCCTCCATTGTTGAGCAGCTGACAGTCGTTAAAGCTGATCTTGCTGAGGAGATTGACGCGGTCTATGCGTTCGTCAATGCGAGGAATGCCGTTATCGAATCGAAGATTGAGGATGTAGTTTTCCGCATTGGCAGAACAAATCTTGCTTTGGAGCGGGTTGAGGCCGAACTGGATGCAAGCGAGGCTGAATTGCGCGAGGAAATCGATGCGCTTTACGGTTTCTTGTCGCTGTTCGAGTCCAAGGATAGGGTTCTGGAGTCCAAGATTGAAGATGTATTGTTCCGCCTTGGCAGAGCAAACTTGGCTATGGAGCGGCTAGAGGCTAAGTTGGATGGCAGCGCAGCGGAACTTCGGGACGAGATTGAAGGACTCTACGGGGTGTTGTCCATGTACGAGTCCAAGGATAAGATTCTGGAGTCCAAGATTGAAGACGTATTGTTCCGCCTTGGCAGAGCAAACTTGGCTATGGAGCGGCTAGAGGCCAAGCTTGATGGAACCGAAGCAGAACTGCTTGAAGAAATTGATGCGCTTTACGGAATGTTGTCGCTCTTTGAGTCGAAGAATGCAGTTCTACAGTCCAAGATCGACGACCTAATGTTCAGGATCGACCGCACCAATCTGCGTGCTGATCTCCTCGAGGCCAACATTGACCTCTTGGAAGAAAAGGTACAGGCTAACGCAGCTGCCTTGAGTAACTTGCAGGGTCTTGTGGCTACCTTAGATGGGGAAATCAAGGCGCTGAAGGCCAATCAGGTGCAGCTTGAAGCGAGGGTTGCTCAGCTCGAGAAGGGACAGGGCGAGTTGTTTGCCGCAGTGGATGATCTGGACAAGGCTACCACGCAGTTGCGCAAAGATCACGATGCATTGGCTGGTGCCTTTGATGAATTTGTGGCGAAGTTCGGCAATTTCTGGCTGTATGGAGATACCAAGCTAGAACTGGTCAACCGTGCGGTTGTTGCCGGTGATGCCGCTAAGCTGTACAAGGATCCCCATGAGCGGGATAGCAAGTCTTCTTTCCCGGCGGTATATGATCTGCCCACAAGTCAGTTTGCGCACAAGCTGACCATCGGTTTTGAAGCGTATCCCAGTGATAACGTGCTGGTTAAGGGGAACTTGGCGACTCTAACCAACTTCTTCGGTGGTACACCGGACTTTGCGGTGCGGCTTGCTGACATGAACGTAACGGTTGAGACACCGAACGTGCTTCGTCTGGTCTATTTTGGCTCTTTGGATGACAACCAGATCGCTGGTACCTTTGACAAGTACACCATCGACAAGAAGAAGATCGAGAGCCTGAAGATGTTCGGTGCTAAGGCCAACTTGGTGCTGAGCGATAACTTGAGGGCAGATGCATACTTCAGTCGGCTCGATGTTGGCGAGTACCTGGCCGCTGTCTATGGGGAGTACGATATCTCCGGAGGCAAGCTATACGGTCGGTTCGTAAGCTGGTTTACCGATCCCTATGTAGGTGCTGGTGCCCCGGCCTACGCCCGTGACCGTGTTGCCCAAGTTGGTGCCGTAGGTACCGTTGCCAATTTCGACTACGATCTGAAGTACACATTGGATAAGTTGGGTAAAGATCCGGCTAGCGCCACTGAATTGAAACTGAAGACCCGGATCGGTGCTGTAGACTTTGATGTGTGGTTTGGCAATGTAGATGACAATTTCAGTCCTAAGTTTGCGAAGGCTCTAAGCACACAGGACGGCGATCTGTTGCCTGACCAAAGGGAATACGTACTGTCTGCTTCGGTTCCGGTCCTTGGAGCAACCTTCAAGCAAGAAGTGGGTCGGCTGGACACCAGTGTGACACAGGGTCATTACAAACTTAGTAACATCACTGCGCTGAAGGGTGTCGACCTGAGGGGCTTTGTCTTCGATTACGAACGTAGGGATGTAACTACGAACGACGTAAGTGGTAAGAGCGGGCAGGTGGAGAACCTTCTGGAGGCGAAGGCCAACGTGTTTGACTTCAGCCTGCAAGGTGCGTACTTTACCAGAAACCTCGATACCACTGCCGATGTAGATCACATCATTGGGCGTATGTCCCTGAGCAGGAAGATTAACCCCTTCGATCTGCCGGTGGTGTTGACCGTAGACGCGGCCAACTTGCGGATGCTCAGTGCGGACGATCGTCAGCACTACAGAGTGGCCCTGGATATTGATAATATGCCACTTGGACCTGGAATCAGCTTTGATGCTACTTTCCAGTGGATCACTCGGGATATTTTGGATAACAAGTGGACCGAGGTAGACAAGTGGCAAGACAACCGCAAGACTATTGGTGGTCTGAAGTCTGTGATGGATGTTGGTGACGGTCTTAGCTTTGCTGCCGGTTACCAATTGACCACCACAGAGGATCTGGTTACCGCGGCGGTAACGGAGAAGATCGGGACTGCCAGTATTGGCTTGGACTATGTTGGCAGGCTCTTTGACACTAATATTGGTGTAGGGATAGCCTATGACCAGAGCAATGACCTGCTGAATAGTGTAAGCCTTGCTCCGGAGACTAAGCTGTCCTTGACGGCAGACCGCGAGGTTTACGGTGGTAGTCTGCGTCTGGAAGCAAAGCAAAGCACCGGTCTTGACGTGAAGAGGTCCGATCGGTATACTGCTCGCACGGCTGACGTGAAATACGTGTACCCGCTGGGTAACGGATTTAACCTGTCTTTGAGCAGTGAGTATGCGTCCCTTAACTGGGAAACCAACGTGGATGAGGATTACAAGGTTTGGGAAGCCTTGGCTACCGTTGGTTTTACCTTCTAAGGTGGATATAGGTAAAGCCCCTGGGCGCGCCCCGGGGGCTTTCTTTTGTTGTTCTTTTCGTGGCGGCGACATTGGAAGTCTTGCCTTGGATCGGGGTAAGCTGTTATTCCCCATATTTTGCGTAAAGTAGGGTATTGTAAGGTTTGCTTTCTCCTCTTGTCCTCTTTTGGTGATTTGAAGCAGTGTTGTCTGGTTGACGAGGCTGATCGGATAGAGTATACTTCGTATCAAGGGATAAATTGGCTATTGCCTATGCCGCCCTCATGTTGGGTCAAGACAATGAAGGAGACAAGAATTTGCGGATCATAGCTATTGACCCAGGTAGTCGCAAGTGTGGTATTGCTATAGCTGAGCAGCAGGGAACACTATTTCGTCAGGTTGTCGCCACTGATGAGATGGAAAAAGCCGTGAAGAGACTTATCGCCACCTATCGTCCTCTCTTGATCGTAGTGGGAGACCGGACTTATGGTCGACGAATTGCTCAGCTCTTTGAAGAGACGTTGCCCGTCGTGTTCGTTGATGAGCATGGGTCCAGCGAAGAAGCCCGGCAAAGATATTGGAAGTATAACAAACGAACCGGGTGGCGTCGGTTGTTGCCCACCTCCCTGCAGGTTCCTCCGGAACCCTATGATGATATAGTCGCAGAAATCCTAGCTGAGCGATTCTTCCTGCTACAATAGAGTCTTCTTCTGTTCTAAAGCAAAAAGGAAAAAAGGATAAGCACGGCGAAGATCATATCCTATCAGGTTTGTGTAAGGAGGGCAGATGATGCGGAAATTTCCATGTTTGGTGATGCTCCTTGTTTTGGCATTAACCGGGACTGTCTCTGCCCTGGATTCCTTCAGCGATGTACCTAAAGAACATTGGTCCTACAGTGCCTTTCGAGAATTAGCCGGCTACGGTCTTCTTGACAGTGTATATTCCGCGGGATTTAAGGAAGGACAGACGGTAAGCCGTTATGAAATGGCCCTGTTGGTTTCCCGGATCATAGATGGTTTGAACGTGGGATCGTGGGAAGAGGAAGGAGTCAAGTTTCAGGTATTGAACCCGGCTAGTGCCGAGCTGCTGCTCAAGTTGGAAAAGGAGTTTCGACCGGAACTCGATCTCCTTGGTATTGATATGTCCTACGAGGTTAGCTCCCTGATGAACTGGCATGCTGTTGAAACGGGAGATACTAGCAAGCTATTCTACATTTTTGGCAAGGATGGACAAGACGGCCAGGTGGTGGAGCGATTGTCGAAGCTGCTTGGTCAGGACGAAGAATATCAGGGGCTTGTATTTCCCCTGAAGGATCTGTTGGCTGGAGCTGCCACGCCCTTGGTTCTTAGTATGGTACCCTTGGGTGAAGGTCCCTGGGCGCGTCCTTATGTTTGGCTTCCTGCCAGTGCAGCTTCTCGGTTTTGGAATTCCCAATTGTTGATTAGTCAGCCTGGTGCGAAGGAGGAGAACGACTATCTGGCCGCGGTAGATGGCTACTTTAGGTTGAACGAGCAGTTGGTGATCGATGCTAGTTACGCACTAAGGGCTCCCTCGGGAGTGTGGGACCAGGAAAAGGCTAAGTTTCTGGCCAGTCTTGGGGGAACTTGGGCTGTGGCCGAAGGATTGGAATTGATGGGTGAGTATTCTCAGTCATCACTGTCGGATGATACAGGAAGTTCCTTCCGGATCGGTGCCCATTACAGCAATGAGCTTTTGGAATTGGCAGGCTGGTATCGACGAATCTTGGATGGATATAGCCATCTTACCAGTGATAGTATTCATGAGGGCGATTCGGCCTCATATCAGATGGAATTGCGCATGGGTGATCTGCGGTTTGTTACAGAGTTGGGCCAGAATGCCAATGCCTCTGTTGACGGTGAGGCGGCGATTAGCAAGACTAGATCCATCGGTGTGGACTATACAGTGGATAATGTAGGTGTTCTCCACGCAGGATATGAGTACGTGGACTTGGACAGTCTGCTGAATAAGAAGCTGGGACCTTCCCGTTCTAAGGCCTCGGTGGGGCTAGATGTGCTAATCCCTCAGGGAAAGGTGAAGGCCGGCCTAGTGGTGGAGGGGGAGAGAGATACCGAATCGGACATTGTTAGTACTACTCAGACTACGACTGCTGGCCTGGAATACTTGCTGGGCAACGATCGGAAACTGTTGGCCGATATTAGCCTGCAGTCAGGTAACGTCAGTTCCCTAACCACTTCCTTTGGGTTAGGATTTGAAGTGGGAGGGAAGGCGTTGTTCAAATTGGGATATGAGATGGTTGATTTCTCAGAGAATGATGCGAGCAAGTTAAACCGAGCCAGTGCAGAATTCACGATTAGGTTTTAAGCTTGATTTAAACATATTTTCTATATTCCGCTAAATGGGGGGATAAGCATGGCCAGAAGGTTGAAAAGATTCTCCGCTATTTTGCTTTGTCTGATGTTGCTATCCACTAGTTTTCCTGTTTCGGCCCAAGGAGTCTTGGACAAGATTGCAATCATTGAGGCCATGGTGTATGGTAAGGACTACGATCCCAAAGACATGACACCATTTCAGCGGGTGGCCAAGTTGGAGACAGATCTGTTTGGTAGTAGCGGGAGTTCGATGTCCAGCTTGGTACCGCGGGTTGATTTGATCTGGGACATGCTGGCGCCCGGCGATGAACTGGCCAGTAACCTGGTAATGACACTTACAGCTGTAGAATGGCTGACATTCAATCAGGTGCGGGAGCATGCTTCCCTGATTAAACAGTTGGAGTACATGGAGAATGCATACTATGGAAAGGTTCTCACGGGACCCTTTGACGGAAGAATCAGGGGGATGCTGGAGCTGTTTCCCAATATTGACACTAAGACCGTGGTGGTGCCCCAAGGTACTTTGGTGCAACTAGAACTGTTGAGCCCGATTGACTCCACAAAGAACCGGGACGGTGACGTCATCAACTTCCGGGTCTACGACAACGTGTTCGTAGACGGTGTCTTGGTAATTCCCAAGGGTGCGACGGGTACCGGAGTGATTAAACAGGTAACCCAAGCCAAGCAATTGGGCAGAGATGCCCAAGTGGTGCTGGACCTGGGTACCATCAAGGGTATTGACCGGACGAGTATTGCGCTGATCCCATCACTTAAAGAAGGGGATCAAGAGTCCATGGGACTCGCGGCCTTGCTTGGTACCGCAGGCTTGGTAGTATTGGGGTCGCCCATTGGTGCTGGCCTGGCGTTCATTGTGAAAGGCAACGAGGTCATGATGCCAGTGGGGACGGTAATTGTGAGTGAGATAGTTGAAACAGTAACAATCCACGGGATTCCTGTTAAGTAAGTGAGGAATGGTTTGACTGTCGTTAACCGTGACGGAGCCGCTTCGCGCGGCTCCCTATTTTTGGAACTTCTTACATAACCTTACCTTGCTCCTTCAATCAGTTTGAATGATAGTGCAATAGATCTGGATATCTTTAAGTTCTGGGGTGTGGGTAAATGCGAACGAAGCTTACTCTGATGTTGGTGTTTCTCGTTCTTCTGAGTACAGCAACGGTCAACGGTGCAGGAAATGAATACTTGCTAGCGCCCGGTGACGTGTTGCAGATTTCTGTTTGGGGTCATGCCGACTTACTCACGGTGGTTGAGATTAAGCCCGATGGGTACATCGATGTACCTCCCCTGACTAAAGATATTCTGGCAGAAGGAAAGACTAGCTCGCAGCTAGCGGCAGAACTGGCAGAACTGATGTCAGAGTTGATTGTTAGCCCACGTGTTACAGTAGTGATCAAAGAGTTTCGTACTATCCAGGTACGGCTATTTGGGGAAGTGCGTAACCCCGGCCTGTATCATCTTAAACCCGGAGCCACCATCTCGGAGCTGTTGGCCCAAGCCGGTGGGCTTACCCCCGAGGCTTCTTTGACAGAAGTTCGGCTCACTCGCGACGGTGAGGTACAGCTCATTGACTTTGCCCAGATCCTTCAACAGGGAACAAGGGACGAAATCACCCTAGAATCGGGCGATACAGTTTTTGTACCCAAAGATGAGAAAGTGTTGATCTTAGGTGAAGTTAACGCTCCAGGTGCCTACAGCATCGGTGAGACTACGCGGTTAATCGATCTTCTTGCTTTGGCCGGTGGTCATACGAAAGACGCAAATCTGCGTCAGATTATTGTGCAAGGGGCCGATGGACAGCGGATCATTGATTTTGATTTGCACCAGGCTGGTAAAGGTACCGAAGGCATTCGGTTTAAGGGTGGAGACATCATCTATGTCCCCAAGGTGGAGCAGGCCGTGGTCCTGGGCCAGGTTAGAAGTCCAGGGACCTTCCCGGTGCACGATAAGCTCAGTCTGTTCGAATTGCTGGCGATGGCAGGGAATGTTACCGACGATGCGCTTACCGATGAGATCGTGATTACTCGTACCGCCGGTGACCAACCGGAACGAATCGTGGTGAGCCTGGACAAAGCCTTGGAAGGAGAGACGGCAGACTGTTATATATATGGCGGCGATGTGGTATATGTGCCGCGGGCTGAGCGCGAGGTTATCGTTTTTGGTCAAGTTCAGCGGCCTGGCGTCCATGTCTTAAGACCCGGTAGTCGGCTTACGGACGCAATTGCTCTGGCCGGAGGGTTGACGGAACTAGCGGATCCAACGAAGATTAGTATCAGTTCAAAGGAAACCACTACGCCGCTAGTGGTGGATGCCACCGGGGCCATTTCTGCCCAACCCTATGCTGACAACCCTTACCTAGCGGGTGGGGACATCATTTTTGTTCCTGAGGCCAAGCGCCACGCCATCATCCTCGGTGAGGTCCGCAATCCAGGTACCTACAAAGTCGACGCAGGAATCAGCCTCTATGAGTTGCTTGCCATGGCCGGGGGCTTGACCATGTCTGCGGATCAGCGCAGGATTGCCATTACTCGACAGACAGAACAGTCGGTATTCATGGAAGAGGTCAATTTGGCTAATGCCCTCTTTGCAGAGACCACCGACGCGATGATGGTAAAGCCGGGGGATGTGGTGTATGTTCCCACGGATCAGCGGGGTATATTGGTGCTCGGCGAGGTGCGAAATCCCGGCTACTATAGATTAACCCAGACTCTTACGGTGCTAGATGCCCTGGCTTTAGCCGGTGGCCCTACCACTGCTGCGGATCTATCTAATGCTACTTTGAGTTTGCGTGACGGTGATGCGGTAAGTACGGTGGCAGTGGATTTGAATCGGGTGCTGGAGCAGCCGTTCTCAGCGGAGAATTACCCGTTGTCTGGTGGTGAAGTGTTGCTTGTGCCGAAGGCCGACCGTCAGGTGGTGGTCCTCGGTGAGGTACGGTCGCCGGGCACCTACGAGTTCCGGCCGGATGGCACTTTGCTGGATATGATCGCTTTAGCGGGCGGACCAACGGAAGAGGCTAACCTGGCTGAGGTGACGGTGACAAGAGCTGGCCTTTCCGGACCGGTACTGCACGTGGTGGATCTGGAAGCTTTCCTGAACAATGACCGATCCCAGGACAATATCAAGGTGGCGCCCAGGGATGTCATCTATGTACCCAAGGCCCAGCGACAGATCGCAGTATTGGGTGAAGTACGGCAGCCTGGTGTCTTTAACCTTGGTCAGGGGGTCGGTCTGCTAGATGCTTTGGCTATGGCGGGAGGATTGACCGCCTTGGGAGATGGACAACAGGTTTACCTGTTGGGATCTGATGGTTCGAGACAGGTTTTTGATGTGCAGCGATTGGTTGGCGGGACCTGGGGTCAACCCTCAGTGGAACCGGGCAGTGTGGTGTATGTTCCTCAAGCCCGCAGGGAGATTACCATCCTTGGCGCTGTAGCCCGACCAGGGACTTATACGTTACAAGGTCCTGCTAGGCTCTTGGATGGCTTGGCTATGGCGGGTGGGATCACTGAGGAGGGAGATTCCACTGCCCTGTGGCTCACCTTTGAAGGAAGTCAACCTC
>DUMW01000016.1 GCA_012839765.1 Bacillota bacterium | reverse complement strand
TTGTTAGGAACAGGCGGGATCTCCCGGGTTGCCGTATGTTCTCAGTGTCTAGCGTGCCGAGCTCTCAGACCCCGGAGTGCTGGCCCGAACTCACCATTTTCTCGCGCTCGGGTCAGTGTTGTCTTCTACGACGTAAAACGCATCGACCTACCTCATTGACGTTTTTCGAGGCTCAATCACTTCAGCTTTCGCTTTCGGCCCGCTAGCTTGCCTCCCTACGCTTAAACCAGTCAGTCACCTGGCTGGCTCCAAGGGCTGGCTACAAGCTGGTTGGTTAAACCTTTTCTTGACCGGATTCCCACCGGCTAGAACACACGCCATTTCCCGGCCGCACTTACGTTTACGTTTTGGACACCTTGAGTTGCCTGCAGGTGAACCGGTGAACTTGACGATTGTCTTGGAACCAGAATAGGCCTACGCTAGAACAACTACCAGTACCTTGGCAGTCCTGAACCAAAAAGGGCCGTCTTTCTGGAAATGATGTGCTTTTGTCGGTTCTACAGAACATGATGTCCCTTGAGATGGGATGGACCTTTGGGATAGTACCATCCCGTTCATTGGTGTCAATGTGGTCACCGGTAGCAGCCGAGTTCCCCCGGGATCTGGAACCAACAGCATAGGTGAGGATCCTGTAAATGATGTCCCTCCAAAAGTTAGGATAATCAAAGCTTCTCTTTCTCCTTAGTGTTACCATAAATACAACTACTACTAAGGAGGGATGTGACGTGTCTTTCAAAGTAGCCTTCATCGGTGCCGGGAGTATTGGGTTTACCCGTCGGTTGTTAAGGGATTTGTTGTCTGTAGAAGCGTTTAGGGATGTTCAAATTGCCTTTACCGACATCAACGAGCGGAATTTGGACATGGTTACCCAGTTGTGTCAGCGGGATATTGCAGCCAATGGACTGGATATTACAATCGAAGCGACCACCGACCGTCGGAAAGCTTTAACCGATGCCGACTATGTAATCAATGTAGTGCGGGTCGGGGGGCTTGAGGCCTTTACGCTGGATGTTGAAATTCCCTTGAAGTATGGGATTGACCAATGTGTGGGAGACACCCTGTGTGCCGGGGGAATTATGTATGGACAGCGGGGTATTCCGGTCATATTGGATTTCTGCAAAGACATTCGGGAGGTGGCGGCCGAGGATTGTATTCTCTTCAACTACGCCAATCCTAATGCGATGTTGACCTGGGCGGCGAACAAATACGGCGGGGTGAAGACGGTCGGACTCTGTCACGGTGTGCAAGGTGGCCACCGGCAAATTGCGGAAGTGTTGGGTCTGCCCAAATCGGAAGTGGAGATTGTCTGTGCTGGTATCAACCATCAGACCTGGTACATCAAGGTCCAACACAAGGGGAAGGATCTCACGGGTCAGCTGCTAGAAGCCTTTGAAAAGCATCCAACCTATAGTCAGACCGAAAAGGTCCGTATTGATATGCTCCGTCGCTTCGGCTATTACAGCACCGAATCCAACGGTCATCTTAGTGAATACGTACCGTGGTATCGGAAGCGCCCCGAAGAGATTCCCCAGTGGATTCATCTGGGTCGCTGGATCGACGGTGAGACCGGCGGGTATTTACGGGTCTGCACGGAAGGTCGCAACTGGTTTGAAACCGACTTTCCCAACTGGCTGAAGGAGCCACCCCTCAAGTTTGATCCTGCGGAGCGCAGTGAAGAACATGTCTCATACATTATCGAAGGGTTGGAGACCGGACGGTTGTACCGGGGCCATTTCAATGTGGTGAATAACGGTACCATCACCAATCTTCCCGACGATGCCATCGTGGAAGTTCCTGGTTACGTCGATTCATTGGGCATACATATCCCCAAGGTTGGCGACCTGCCCTTAGGCTGTGCTGCAGTTTGTAATGCAAGTATTTCCGTACAACGGCTGGCGGTGGAGGCGGCGGTGCGTGGTGACGACTTCCTACTCAGACAGGCTATGATGATGGATCCGTTGGTGGGGGCCGTTTGCAACCCGCCGGAGATTTGGCAAATGGTGGACGAGATGCTGGTGGCCCAGGCCCAGTGGCTGCCCCAGTATACCGCGGCTATTGAGGCTGCGAAGAAACGGTTAGCCCGAGGGGACTTAATCCCTACAAAAGACTATAAGGGGGCGGCTCGCCTGCCCATCCGCACCACTGAAGAGTTGGCCCAGGATCGTAAGAAGGCCACGGAAAGTGCCGCCGCTGCGGACAAATCCCAGGTATAGGGGGGAGGCCGATGCTAGAGTTGCTAAGGGCCGAGGTATGCACCGCATGCAAGATGTTGCCGGAACATGGTTTGGTGATTCTGACCTGGGGCAATGTGTCGGCCATTGATCGGGAAAAGGGGCTGGTGGTGATCAAGCCCTCTGGTGTTCCATACGAAGATCTTACTGCGGAACAGATGGTGGTGGTGGATCTGGAGGGTAACCGGCTAGAAGGGACCCTCCGCCCTTCATCGGATTTGCCCACCCACCTAGAGCTTTACCGGGCCTTTCCCCAGGTGGGGGCTGTGATCCACACCCACTCCCAATGGGCTACCATCTGGGCCCAGGTGGGTAGGGGAATCCAACCCTACGGTACCACCCACGCGGATTACTTCTACGGGCAGATTCCCTGTACCCGGCCCCTTCGCGCCGATGAGGTTGCCGGGGACTATGAGCGGAATACGGGCAAGGTGATCGTGGAGACCTTTCAGACTATCGATTACGAACAGATGCCTGCGGTACTGGTTCACCGCCATGGTCCCTTTTGCTGGGGTACTAACGTCAAGGAGGCCCTCGAAAACGCGGTGACTTTGGAACAGGTGGCTTGCATGGCCTGGCATACCGAATCCCTGCTTCAGTGCAGGACTTCACCGTTGGATCAGAGTCTTTTGGACCGCCACTTTTTCAGAAAACATGGTGCCAGCGCCTATTATGGACAATAACCCTAGGATAGGTCTGTCTATTGCCCGAGGTCGTGATATCGTCCATCGGGTACGGTGCCTAGCCTTAGAGACCAGACCGTAACATTGTCTGCTGCCTGCCAGACCCACCAATCTAGGCGGGGGCAGAAACCGCCTATACGAAAGGCGGTTTCTGCCCCCGCTTGCCTTCTTGAATCTGTCGTTCTGTCAGCGCCCGGACACGGTACTGGTGGAGCGCAGACTGGAGATAAACAAGAAAGTTAGCCGCTTCTTTCGAACAGAGGGGCGGCTCAAAGGGTTGATCGTGCCTTTAGCCCGGACCTTGTAGGCACCATTTGGTATTAACGCTTATACCTACCGAGGACACAGGGATGCGCCTACTCAGACCCTATCGATCTATAACCGGGGGACTTCGCTGTTGCTGGACAAAGCAGTGATTACAGCTGAAAGCCTTGATATATAAAGCAGATGCCCCTATCCAAGGCTTGAACAAACAAGCACAGATTTTGTACCCGGTTTTCGTTAATCATTGAAAAAAATCTATAATCAAAGCAGGAATTGTGCCCGATAGCCTCGAATTAATATGTCGTATAGGGATATACGTATATACCTCGATGATGGTCGGTATTAGTAGGCCGCTGGTTTAGACTTACAGAGAGGATTTCCACAGGGAGGGAAAGGCCTTGACCAGACAAGTCGCGCTCTTTGCTGTTGCGGTAATCGTCCTGGGGGTGGTTGTAGGTACAGCCGAGGCGAATCCCATCGATGCGCTAAATGCATACTTGAGCTTGGATCCTTCTGTCCGACCGCCGCTTTCAGAACAATCCTTTGCAAAAGAACCCTTAAGTAGAGAACAGGCTGAGATGGCTGCAGCCATGTTATGGGCTGCGAGGAGCGAACAGATTCGGGCTGAGCGGAAGGACATGATGGACAGACGGGTCGTCTACATAAAGATGGGAACAGATATCTTTGAGATGCCGTTCTACTATAGGGTTTTTGGTGAACCGGTGGAGGGAAAGTATAGTCTTTACATATCCCTGCACGGTGGTGGCTCAACAAGCGCCGCGGCCAATGATCAGCAATGGGAAAACCAAAAGAACCTATACCAGCTAGAAGAGGGGATCTACCTGGCCCCCCGCGCTCCCGCTGACAGTTGGGATATGTGGCATCAGCCTCAGGTGGATCTGCTGTTGGATTGCTTGATCGAGAATATGATTGTATTCGAGAACGTAGATCCCAATCGCATATATCTGATGGGCTATTCGGCCGGGGGAGATGGGGTCTACCAGCTTGCTCCCCGGATGGCTGATCGTTTTGCCGCAGCTGCCATGATGGCAGGCCATCCAAATGATGCTGAACCCTACGGATTGCGAAACATCGGCTTTACGATCCAAATGGGAGGACAGGATTCGGCGTATAACCGAGCCAAAGTCGCGGCTGAGTGGAAGCAATGGCTCGCTGCGTTGCAGGCAGCTGACCCCGACGGATACAAACACTGGGTGCAGATTTATCCCCAGTATGGTCATTGGATGCAGGGGGCCGACAGGGTTGCCTTGCCCTGGATGGCTCAGTTTACCAGGGATCCCTATCCTTCCCGGGTGGTGTGGAAGCAGGACGACGTAACCCATACCCGGTTTTACTGGCTGGGGACCACTCCGGAAGAAGCCCGTCGGGCTCGGATGGTGATCGCCAATTATGAAGGCCAGGAGGTTCACCTTGAACGCTGTGCTGTGCGAGTGTTACAGTTAAGGCTCCATGACCGGATGCTGGATCTGGATCAACCAATTCGGGTAACCTGGGGAAAGGAAGTGTTGTTTGAGGGTATCGTTGCTCGTACCATTGAAGCGATTGCCTCGTCCTTGGAAGAACGGGCTGATCCAGAGTCGGTATGTTTTGCTGAGCTTTGGCTCGAAATCTAGTAATCCATCGTTGTACGTGGGTGTGTATGGAGGTCAAAAGATGGTTGTATCATTGAAGGACGTTGCCCGGGAAGCTGGCGTCTCCGTTTGCACTGTCTCCCGGGTGATAAACAATACCTACCGCCACAAGGTTAGTGACGCCACCCGAAAAAGGGTGTATGACGCCATGAAGAAGCTCAATTATGAGCCTAACCTGAATGCCCGTGGTCTTGTCAAGAAACGGACGCACCTCATCGGGTTATTGGTGTCGCGGCTAGTTGTATCCTTTGTATCGGAGATTGTGCAGGGTATCCAGGATGAAGCAGATAAGCACAACTACAGCATTCTGTTTTACAGCACATACAATGATGTGGTTAAGGAGAAGGCTTGCTTTGAGGCCCTTCGGCGGAAGCGGGTAGACGGTATCATCTATATGCCGGGGGCGGCAGATTTTTGTACCAGCGAAGACGGGAAGCGCTATTTGCAAAGCATCATCAGTCAAGGGACCAAGATTGTCCAAATGTGCTCTAACTATCCCGAATTTGATACTCCCTACGTGATCGTGGACAACGAGGCTGGGGGATATACAGCTACTATGTACTTGGTGTCACTGGGCCATACCCGGATTGCCCATTTTCACGAGAGTAGCACCCGGGATGGTGAGGAAAGATTTGTTGGTTATCAGTTGGCCCTTGAGGAGGCAGGGATTCCCTTCGCCCCCGAACTGGTCAGACCTTGCCGCTATGATTGGCGGAGTGGTTATGAAGCGATGCAGCAGTTGTTGGCCCTGCCCAACCGGCCAACGGCGGTCTTTGCCTGTGATGATATGTCCGCCTGGGGCGCCATGCAGGCAGTGACCGATGCGGGCCTTAGGGTCCCTGATGATGTTGCTATCGTTGGTTTTGACGATATTACCATTGCACCATTTCTTCCTGTGGCGTTGACTACGGTTCACCAACCCAAAGGAGACCTGGGTGCGCTGACCGTTGACATGCTACTTAAGTATATTGACGGTCAACAACCATTGAATTACGTTCTTAAGCCTGAACTGGTGATACGCCAGTCCTGTGGTGGAAGTTCTTTGTCACGTTTTGAGTCGGTCATACGCAAGTAGTAGCTCCATGGGATGAAGGCAAAAAGGGCAGCAGATCCCCAGATTGGTTTTTACAGTTTAGGATAAACGCTTGTACCTCAACGGTACTGATTGAGGAGCTTGAAGGCGTCGTTCTTATGGACTGAGGGAAACTTGGTAGAACGAGGACCGTGATGTTCAGCACAGGTTCTAGCTGGCGATCCTCTCTTCTTTTCCGGTCATGGCCAAGGAGTCGACGTATAGTGGAAAACCCGTTACTTGGGGTATTTATGGGAGGATAGTCCGGTAGGCGACCGATGAGGAGGTCAATTGTTGGAACCTGATAACGGTAGTTCGGGCACAGTGGTTCCTCGGTAAAGGATGATTCTGGATAACGAAAGCTTAGCGTTGAGGGGAGTGATGCCGCAAAGGGGATCAATTGTACTGTCGTAGGTGGGAGTTGCAATTGAGGTGAGAAAGTCAACTACATGAAAGGAGATTCCACATGAAAGTAAGAAACGCTACAATTCTGAGGATCCTCGCTGTGTATTTGCTGCTTCTCTCTGTATGGTCGGGTAACTGCTTGGCAAAGGATAGGCTGACGGTTCACCTTGTCTCCCTGCCACCGAACGCATTGAAGTATATTAGGGAGAATGTGATCCCCGCGTTTGAAAGCCAGTACGACTGTGAAGTTACAATTGTGAGCGTGGACTGGGGCAATCGCGCCGATGCGCTGATGGTGGCCACCGCGGCCGGTATTCCCCCGGATATTTTCATGAGCGGTGCGGAACATGTGAAGGAATTGGTTGAGCTAGGTCTTCTTTACTGCATCGATCAGGAATGGGCGGAGTGGGAGGACAAGGATGATTTCTTCCCGCCCACCCTGGGAAGTTCCACCTATGACGGGCGGCGGTACGGTGTACCCATCTACTTTGCGCCCCGGGTCTGGTGGTACCGCCAGCACATCTTCGATGAAAGTGGCCTTGATAGCTCAAACCCCCCTGCCACCTGGAGTGAGATGTTGACTACGGTGAAACGCCTCACCTTGATCGATGGGGATAACCGGGTTGTAAGGCAAGGATATGATCTATCGAGGACCTATCCAGCCGACATGCATGCCGCCTTCCAGGATTATATCGTCTATCTGTGGCAGGCCGGTGGGGAGCTGATTGATGAAATAACGCGTCAACCTTTATTCAACACCGATGCAGGTCGGGAAGCCCTGCAGTTCATGGTTGATTTGAAGGAAACGGTTATTCCCCCTGGAACGCAGTTGGCGGCTATTGGTGGAACAGGTGGGGCCTTTGCCCAAGGCAAAGCCGCGATCTACTTCGCAGGACCATGGGTACCGGCGGAAGTAAAGGAGGTAGCCCCTGGTCAAGCAGACGATGTTGCCGCGTTTTACAAGTTGGCCGGAAAAGGCGGCGCGTACAGTGTCGTGTTCAGTGATTGGCTGGGGATCCATTCGGCTAGCCCCAACAAGGAACTGGCTTGGCGGTTTATCCAAGCGCTCACTTCACCCGAGGCCCTGCTGGGTATGCATCTGCATACGGGACTGTTGGCGCCGCGGCGGTCCTTGATGATGGACTTTGTTGAGGAGGTGCCGGCGAGCCGTTACCTCTACGAGGGAATGGACTACATGCGCGCCTTCCCACCCGCTGCCGATTCTATGGAAATGAGAGAGGCATGGTACCAGCAGTATATGGAGGTTATGGAGGGCAAAAAGGATATCAGCAGTGCCTTGGCCGAAGCGGCCCTGTTGTGGAGTGTTATAGCTCAGTAACCAATCGGCGATTCTTTTCAATTGGTTGGACGGGGGTAGAACCCGTCCAACCTGTCTAATGCTTCTACCAGGTGTCCTGTTCCCCAAGGCAATCCCTTGACGAGGCTGCCGATGGGCCCGGAATACTGGGCATGAGTCTGTCCCCAAGAAGACTCTGAATACACATTAAGGACTGTAGATTAGTCCCAATCGAACATCATCCCCGATGAGCCCCACCCAAAACAGTAGCCCTAGCTCCCAAAAGGGTCATTGCAGCATCCTTTCACTCTAACGAAGGTCATCTCTTCTTAGATTCTATTCTGTCGCCGGTTTAGGAGTGGAGCAACGGGTCGACTCGGTGCACCCACTCGTCCCGTCGTCGTGTTATCTTGTCGGAAATGATGCACAGTGCCAGTCGTCCTCGGAAACGATGGCAAACTATCGGGGAAGGCCAGAAGGTGACCTTTGCATTTGTGCACGTATCGCCCGTGGGTCTGGACAAGCTTAGTGGAACGGTACTTGACGTTTTCATCTGCAATGATTATAATCCCTATACGCAAAGATTGCATAGAGAAGAAGTTTTTCTCATGCGAGATAGGGTCGTTTTCTGCAATTGCAGAAAACAAGCTTACATTACTCAACTAAGTGCACTCACTGATGTAAGGGCTGAAAGGGAGTTCTAGGGGGCGCACCGCCGCAGGTTCCAGCGACCGATGAACCTAGCTGGCTGTGCGGATAGCAGGAGAAAGCGAGGAAAGCCTAGGACGGGTGGGTTAGGAGCACGGAGGGATACCCCTGTTTGAAATGTTTGAGTATGACCCGTGCGGTAAAGGTACCCTGTCCATCTGCTCTCAGGTTTTCCCAAAACTGCTCCGTCGGAAAGGAATACGGCTTTTGTTTATTTCCCTGTTTGTACTGGCCAGAACATTTGTACCCATAGCAAGGGTTACCGGAGTCTGGTGGGGAAGTTACGGGCTTTGGGGGAGGGGCCGGGTCCAGAAAGGGTGGAGACTTGCCCGGAAGTGGCAGCCAAAAGCTCCCGGTGGTTGCTTTGGCCCTTGTAATCAGTCCCTTTTGCAGGTGTGGTTGCTGATTTCAACTGAACGGAGTGAGGGAGCTTGGTAGGAAAGCACTATCGGTTTCTGGACAGAATAGGGAAAGTGCCACGCACAGCGATGTTGGAACAAGAAGACTGGTATGTCTGGGGTGCGACGATGGCAAAAACCCCCGATGGGCTGTGTCATCTCCTCTTTTCCCGGTGGCCCAAGGTGAAAGGGTTCAATGCCTGGGTGACCCACTCGGAAATTGCCCATGCCGTCGCGGATCATCCCTTGGGACCCTACGTGGTACAGGGGACGGTGTTCAAAGGAAGGGGCGGAACGGCCTGGGATGCCGATGTTGTTCATAACCCCCAAATGATCTACCATGCCGGCCGGTACTATCTTTATTACATGGGCACCAGGGGACCCGGTGGCTTTTGGGATTACCGGAATCGCCAACGGATCGGAGTTGCGGTGGCGGATCACCCCGCAGGGCCTTGGGAACGTTTGCCGGAACCCATAATCAATGTAACCCCTGGCGCCTGGGACAGCTTGATGATGTCCAACCCGGCTTGCTGTTATTTTAAGGGCAAGTTCTATCTCCTGTATAAAGGGGTAAACCACAGTCCTACTCCCCAGGAGGGGTCGGTCCGCTATGGTGTGGCGATCAGTGATTCGCCCACTGGTCCTTTTGTCAAGCATCCGGCCCCGGTGATTGAAAACCCCACCACAGGATGGTCGGTGGAGGACGCTTATGTCTGGGCCGAAGGGGAATATCTGTATTGCCTTGTAAAGGATTTCCAAGGATACTTCACCAAGGCGGAGCGGAATACCTTGGCACTGTTCTATTCCACCGATGGCCTCAAGTGGGAGCCCTGTGAGCAGCCCCTTGCCCTGCGGCGGGAGATTATCTGGGAAGACGGTACTCGACAGGAAGTCCACCGATTGGAGCGGCCCCAGCTGTGGTTGGAGAATGGCAAACCGGCGGTTCTGTTCTGCGCTTGCCTGCCGGAGCAAGAGGCCAATACCAGCTTCAACCTGCATATTCCATTGACCGATGTCGGCAAGTAGCGTCATTACCTTTCGATAGTGGGTAGTTTTCACCTATTCAAGGAGAATCACAACACCGAATTGGTGCTGTTTACGGTTTAGAACCTGGCCGAGAGGAAGGTTGGGTTGACCTTCCGGTCTTACGTCTGTCCATGCCAGGCCAGTACATGTGGATTTGTTAGGCCATCTTTATCAAGTCTATAAGCGAATCGACAGGGATTTGTGGTCGCTCTTGTCGAATGGGTACTCACCGGAAAGGTGCCTCTTTTTGGGTTATTCCTTTGGTTTGCTAACCAATGAATTGCCCATGTGGAGGCACCGTTCCTTTATCTCTTGCCATTTTTTGAAGTAACCCTGCAGAATCTGGACCAATACCTTCCATCGCACCTTTGGGGTTAACTTCCAAGATAAACTATTGTATCATTGATGAAAACATATAGCCTATACAGGAGGTCCCTGCGGTGATCGATATTACCTTACCTTTGGTATCAACCTTGCCCCTATGGCCTGGGGATCCACCCTTTGTGTGGACCGCGGTCAGTTCCATGCATGAAGGGGCGGCATACAATAATTCCAAGATTGAACTGGGAGTACACTGTGGGACCCATATCGACGCTCCCAATCATTATCTTGCTGATGGGCCGACGGTGGAGGCCCTTCCTTTGGATGTATTGATCGGTCCTTGTCGTGTGTTGGATCTTAGCCATGTGGATACCCTCATTACCGCTGCGGTACTGGAGAAATATGAGCTTGCGGGTTGTTCGCGGCTACTGCTTAAGACCCGCAATTCAAAGCTGCTGCACACCGGTGAGTTTCACAGGGACTATGTGGCGTTAGGGGAGTGTGGGGCAAGGTATCTTTTGGAGCAGGGTGTGAAGCTAGTGGGGATCGATTATTACTCCATCGCCCCCTACGATGATCCGGAGACGGTGCATCGATTGCTCCTTGCCAAGAATGTGGCCATTCTGGAGGCGGTGGACTTGGCTTCAGTGGCGGCGGGCCAGTATGAACTGATCTGTCTTCCACTACTCATTCCCGGAGCCGATGCGGCACCGGTGCGGACGGTGCTGCGCGGGCTGCTTGGCACATAGCAAAGGAGCTATTGTAAAGGATTTGCCCGACCGATGCCGAACTTATGTAACAATTGCAAGACGGAGGTTATCAGGTGGAGCCTACGGGAAGAGCTATCGTCTATGAAGGGGTACAGGCTAATACCAAGCTTAGTGTCATTGATGCGGTGCTAATGAACCTAGTGGTCAGCATGACAAATCCATTCCTAGGTGTTTTCGTGCTACGCTTGGGAGCCTCGGATTTTCTGCTCGGCTTGGTGACCAGTCTGCCGGCCTTAATCAATGTTTTGTTTTTCATTCCAGCCACCCAGCTGGTGCGCCGGGCCACCGCCAGGTTACCCATAGTGATTAGGTACGCCTTTGTGGGTCGAACCACGTATCTTTTGTTTGCCTTGTTGGTCCTGCTGCCTTTGCCTGGTCCCTTGAAGGCGTTGGTCTTTGTGCTGCTGCTGGCAGCCATGAATATTCCAGGTACGGTGACTAGCTTGGCCTGGACCGAGATGTTCGGGCGGATCTTTCCCGATGAGAAGCGTGCGGAGGTGGTGGCTTGGCGCCATATGTTCGGGGGTATTGCCGCCATGTTGGGGACGCTGCTCAGCGGTTATTTCCTGGACCTGGTTGCCTTTCCCGTTAATTTCGCTGTTGTATTTTTCGCAGCCTATTTGTTAGCGATGGGGTCAGTCTACACCTTTATTCAAACCACCGAGTCCCCTGGTGGCTATGCTCAGTCCGACGCACCTTTTAAACTGGCCCCTCTGTTCGCTGGGGCCCAGGGTGGGCGGTTCAAATACTTTTGTCTGGCGGTTTTTGTGATGCAGCTGGGAGTTTTCATGACTGCACCGGTGAGTACGGTGTATTTGGTGGAAGAGCTTTCTTTGTCCAACGTGCATCTGGGGTCTTTGACTACCAGCACTAGCCTTGCCACCATCTTTGCTTCGCTGCTTTGGGCCTATGTGGCCGGTAAGTGGGGGCACAGTCTGGTCCTGATGCTGTCCATGGCGGGGATCGGGGCCTTTTCCTTGCTGTTTGTTTTGCATGATACGTTACTCTATCTGTTGGCTTTGCACCTGTTTTTGGGGGTCTTTAACGCAGGATACGGGATGAGTGTCTTTAATCTTCTGTTGGAATATGCGGATCCTCAGTACAAGACCAACAGTATTGCCTTTTACCATACGGTGGTGAACCTTGCGGCCTTCAGTGCTCCTTTTTTGGGTGCGACCCTGATTGGACGTGTTTCCTTCGGTGTGATCTTCTTGGTGGCCGGAGTGCTCCGGCTGTTGGGTGTTGTGCTGCTTTTTGGTACCGGGGAGCTAGGTAAGTTCTTTAGGAGGGATGCCAATGAAACTTATAATTGCCGTGGTTAGAACAAGCGATGAAAAGGAACTGCTGGACGAGCTTTTCAGCAGGGGTTTGACCGCGACGAAACTGGCCAGTACCGGGGGATTTCTTAAACAGGGGAATACCACTTTGCTCATTGGTCTGCCCGACGAAAAGACAGAGGAAGTGGTGGAATTAATCAAAAGCATCTGCAAGCCTACGACCACAGTGATCCCCCAGATGCCGCCCAGTACCGTCTTCACGCCGGGCCTGCCCAGCAAGCCTGTGGAGATTACCACCGGTGGGGCGAAGATCTTCGTGTTGGACGTGGCAGGATACTACGAATGAAGTGGGTGCCCGGGACCTTTGTACGTCGGTTGAACCGTTTTGTGGCTGAGGTTGAGGCCCCAGCGGATAACTTTGCCCATGTTCCCTCCTCGGGGCGCATGAGGGAACTTCTGCTTCCCGGCAGCAACGTTCTGTTGAAAGATAAGGGAGTGGGGGAGTGGAAGTACCGATACCAGTTATGCTTTGTCCAGACCGGTTCCCTTTGGGTGTCCATCGATTCCTTACTCCCCAACCGGCTGGTGGCCCAGGCTTTGCAGAACCGCTGGTCTTTGGGTTTACCTCCCTATTCCTCCTTTCGGCGAGAAGTAAGCTTTGAGGGCAGTCGCTTCGATTTTCTTCTGGAGGGTCCCCAGCCTGTGGTGGTGGAAGTGAAATCGGTGACCTTGGTGGAGGCCGGTTGGGCCATGTTTCCCGATGCCCCCACCGAACGGGGCGTTAAGCACCTGCGGGAACTGATCCAACTGCGGGGAAAAGGCTATTTGTGTTTCGTGCTCTTTGTGGTGCAAAGGGAAGACGCCCAACGGTTCAAGCCCAATGAGGGGGCTCATCGGGAGTTTGCAGAGGTGTTGCGGGAAGCCCGGGCCTGCGGGGTGGAGCTACGGGCCTATGATTGCCGGGTGACGCCCCCTGAAGTGAGTCTGCGCAGGGAAATCCCCGTGGATTTCTGATCAAAAGAAGGAATTTCGATGGTCAGTGGCTAATATTACTATCGACACAAACGCAAACGTTTGCGTCGGAGGCGATCCTTTGAAGAAAGATGTTACCATCAAAGATGTAGCCAAACGGGCCGGTGTGGCCCCTTCTACCGTTTCCCGGGTGCTCACCAACAGTCCCGGGGTGGGACCGAAAACCCGGGAACAGATTAAGAGAATCCTGCGGGAGATGGGGTACCGACCCAATGCGGCGGCAAGGGGTTTAGTGCACAGCAAGAATCAGGCCATTGGGTTAGTGGTGCCCTGTGGTCTTTCCCTCTATTTTGGCAACCCCTATTTCACCGAGGTGGTCAGTGGCATCGCGGAGACCGCCGCCACCCGGGGTTATCACCTGGTGCTGTATACCCCGCCCCCCGGAGAAGGGGCGGGTCCCATCATTACCGATCGCCGCACCGATGCCTTCATCGTGATGGGTACGAAGCGGGACGATCCCCTTTTGCCCATGCTGCAGGAATGGGGTGTGCCCGTGGTCCTGATTAACCGCCGACAGCCGCGGCTGCCAGGGATCTATTGTGTGGATGCAGCCAACGAGGAGGGGGGGAGGCTTGGGGCCCAGTTTCTGGCCGGGCGGGGGATTGAAGAAGTGGCTGTCTTGATGGGGCCCAGGGATGCTCCTGTGGCTTGGGATCGCTACCAGGGCTTCGTCCTGGAATGTGAACGGCTGCAACTGCACATCACCGCAGAGCTAGAGGGGGAATTCCTAGAAAATCGGGCCTATGAATTGGTACGGGAGTTGATCGGCACAGGACGGCTTCCCCAGGCCTTCTTTGCTGTCAATGATATGATGGCCATCGGGTGTTTACGGGCCTGTCGGGATCTGGGGGTGAAGGTCCCGCAGGAGGTCTCGGTTTTGGGGTTCGATGACATCCAGTTGGCCACCTTTGTCACCCCGAGTCTTACCACCATCCGCCTGCCCACCTATGCCATGGGGGCGGAGGCGGCCCGGGTGGCTATTCGTGGTGTGGAGGGGGAGTCGGCGGAGGAACTGACTGTCTTGCCGGTGGAACTGGTGGAGCGAGCCAGTGTGAGGTAGAACGATGTGGTTAGCAAGACGACGAGGAGGATGGAGCATGGCCAAGACTTTTGCGATGGTGCTGGAGGAGTTTAACAAGCCCTTGGTGCCCACGGAAGTGGAGATCCCGGAGCTCACCGAGGGCCAGATCTTGGTGCGGATCAGTTACGCGGGGATTTGTGGTTCCGACGTGCACATGTGGCGGGGGGAAGATGCGCGTACGCCTCTGCCGATGATCCTCGGCCATGAGGGTGTGGGGTATATTGAGAAAATCAAGGGTGAAGTCAAGGACATCAACGGTGTGCCTCTGAAGGAAGGGGACTTTATCCTGTGGAGTCGATCCGTCAGCTGTGGCAAGTGCTATTACTGCCGGATCGCCATGACGCCGGAACGGTGTCCTCAGCGCTGGACTTACGGAATTCACCGGGGCTTTGCGGAACCTCCCCATCTGTTGGGCTGCTATGCGCGGCACATCGTCGTGGAGGCGGGCACCGATATCTTCCGGGCGGATCCAAACAAAATCGACCCGGCGGTGTTGGTATCCGCGTCCTGTTCTGGAGCCACCGTGGCCCATGCCTTTGAGCTGGGACGGCCCCAATTTGGCGACGTGGTACTGGTTCAGGGAGCAGGACCTTTGGGTCTATACGGGGTGGCCTTCGCCAAGCAGAGTGGTGCTTCCCAGATTATCGTTATTGCGGGTACCGAATCCCGGTTAGAGCTAGCCAAGAAACTGGGGGCTACCATGGTTTTGAACCGGCGGAAGACTTCGTTGGAGGAACGGAAGGAACTCATTATGGAGGCTACCTATGGTCGCGGGGTGGATGTGGCCCTAGAGGCGGCGGGGACTGTGCCGGCCTTTGAAGAAGGAATTACCCTGTTGCGTCCCGGGGGTACTTACCTGTCCGTAGGGTTTGGTGTTCCGGCGGGGACTACGGAACTGGATTGCTTTGAGATCGTCAGGAGAAACCTGAAGATCCAAGGGGTCTGGGTCAGTGACACCCGCCATACCCATCAAGCGTTGGCTGTATTGTACAACGACGCGGAGGCCTTCTCCGAGATTGTCAGCCACCGGATCCCCTTGGCGGAGGCGGACCGGGCCCTGGAGTTGATGGGCAGTCAACAAATGGTTAAAGGTGTATTGGTGTGTAGCTAAAAGGAGGTCAGGATCATGAGCAAGCTTTTGCAGACAGAATATGTGGGATTGCAGTTGAAAAGTCCGGTGTTGGCGGCTTCCTCCAATATTACCGGGACCGTGGACGGGATGCGCCGCTGCGAGGACAATGGGGCGGGGGCAGTGGTGATGAAGAGCCTCTTCGAACAGGAAGTGTGTCGGCAGGCTCCTACCCCCCGGTTTTACATTATCGAACATAATATGGGCACTTACAAGACCTTTTCCTTCTATTCCTACGAGCAGGCCAGTGTGTGGGATGTGGATCGCTACTGCGAAGAGATCCGACGGGCCAAGGAATCCCTGGAGATCCCGGTGATCGCGAGTATCAACTGCATTAGCCAGGAAGGTTGGGTGCATTACGCCAAGATGTGCGAGCAGGCGGGAGCCGATGCCTTAGAACTCAACGTCTCCTGTCCCCATGGCTCCGTGACCTTCCGGGGCCTTAATGTGGAGCAGGAGATCGCGGCCATTGTGGATCTGGTGCGCCGCAACGTCTCTTTGCCCATCGTGGCGAAGCTCAGCCCCATGCTCACCTCGCCCATGCAGGTGGCTTTGGATGTGGAGAAAAACGGTGCCGATGCCATTGTAATCTTTAACCGGATGACAGGACTAGAGATCGACGTAGATAGGGAAGAACCGGTGTTGCACGGCGGCTATGCGGGACATGGCGGACCTTGGGCGATTCAGTATCCCTTGCGCTGGATCAGCCAGATTTATCCCAAGGTGCAATGTCAGCTCAGTGGCAGCGGTGGGGTGAGCGAAGCCCAGGACGTGATTAAGTACGTGCTTTGCGGTGCCACCGTAGTCCAGGTCTGTACCGCGGTCTTCATGCAGGGCTACGAAATCTTCCAGCGGCTGAACCGGGGTATGGAAAGACACTTGGAAGCTAAGGGATATGGGAATATTGGAGAGTTGCGGGGCAAGATCGTTCCGAAGCTTAAGGGCACCGAAGAAGTGGATCGGCGCCACTGGCTGCTGGCGGACATTGACCAGGAACACTGCAACGCATGCGGTATCTGCCAGCGGGTGTGCACCTTCTTTGCGGTGGACAACATCGATGGGAAGTATGTAATTAACGATCAGTGTGACGGTTGTGGCATGTGCTATGTCCGTTGTCCCCAGAAGGCCATCGTGATGGAGGATTACCAGGGACAAGTGGTGATGTCAAGGAGGTAGGGACCATGATCACCAAGCGGCTGAACCTCAACGGGGTGACGATTCCGGTCCACCTGTGCCATACGTTGGTGGTGGGAAGTGGTGCCGCCAGTCTCAATTGTGCGTTGCACCTGTACGATTTGGGCGTGAAGGATGTGGCTATCGTTACCGAAAGACTTGGGGGCGGAACTTCCCACAACTCTGGTTCCGATAAACAAACCTACTACAAACTCTCCCTGTTTGGAGATGAACCGGATTCGGTCTACGAGATGGCCCGCACCCTGTTTGACGGTGGCTGTATGCACGGGGATATCGCGTTGGTGGAGGCCACCCTGTCCCCCCAGGAGTTTTACCACCTGGTGCAATTGGGTGTGCCCTTTCCCCACAACCGCTATGGGGGTTATGTAGGCTATAAGACCGATCATGACCCGAGGATGCGGGCCACCTCTGCCGGGCCCTGGACCTCGAGGATGATGGTGCAAAGCTTGCTGCGGGCCGTTAGGCAGCGGGAGATCCCCATCTTAGATGAGATGGAGATCATTGCTTTGCTTACCGCCGGTGCGCCCAAGCGGGTGGTGGGGGCCTTGGGGATCGACAAAGGGAAGGTCCAGGGAGACAATTACGGTTTTACCGTCTTTTGTTGTGAAAATGTGGTCTTTGGCACCGGCGGGCCCGGCGGATTGTACAAAACCGCGGTCTACCCTGTGGGTCATCTGGGGAGTAGCGGTGTGGCGGTGGAAGCGGGGGCGCCCTTGGTGAATGTGACCGAGTGGCAATATGGGTTGGCCTCCACTCAGTTTCGCTGGAATGTATCTGGTACCTACCAGCAGGTGATCCCGCGGTATATCAGCACCGACCAGGAGGGAGGGGATGTGCGCCAGTTTCTCAATGAATACTTCCCCACCATGGGGAAACTGGCCACGGCCATCTTCCTGAAAGGGTATCAATGGCCCTTTGATCCCCGGAAGATCGCCAATTACGGTTCTTCCCTCATCGATCTGTTGGTATATATCGAAGTGGTGCAGCGGGGCCGGCGGGTTTTCCTGGACTTCCGGGAGAATCCCTCCGGTGAAGGGGTGCTGGAGGACTTTAGCTTTGAGCAATTGGAACCCGAGGCCTACAACTACTTGAAAAACTCCCAGGCCCTCTTTGGAAAGCCCATCGACCGCTTGCTGAAGATGAACCCCCATGCGGTGGATCTGTATAGGGAGCACGGAATTGATCTTACCAAGGAGCCCTTGGAGATCGCGGTTTGTGCCCAGCATCAAAATGGGGGTCTGGAGGGAGATGTGTTCTGGCAGTCAGAGCTGGGTCATTTCTTCCCCATCGGGGAGGCCAACGGTACCCACGGTATCTACCGACCCGGCGGTTCTGCACTCAACTCGGGCCAGGTGGGTGGTCTGCGGGCTGCCCAGTATATTGCCCATCGCCAAGGGGACAGTTCCCTAGACTATGCGGACTTCTGTCGGCTAGTGACCCAGCAGATCGACGGTTATTGGCAATTGGCTCGAAAGGCTTTAGACCGAGGTCAGGGTAATCCCCGGGCCCAGGAACGGGAAGAGATGCAGACGCGGATGAGCAAGGTGGCCGCACACATCCGGCGCAGGGAGGACGTGGAACAGGCCTTGACAGAGGCCAAGGAACAATGGCAACGCTTAAGAGACGGCGAAGTGGCTTTGCGGGGGCAGGAGGAACTGGTGGCCTTCTTCCAGGACCGACAGTTAGTCCTTTTGCAGGTGGCGGTGCTCACCGGTATTGAGGATTATTTACGACGGGGTGGAGGAAGCCGTGGTTCTTACCTGGTTCTAGCCGACGAAGGCCAGGAACTCATTCCCGGGTTCAAGCAGTGGCGAGCCCTGCCCGAGCGGGAGGATCTGAGGCAACAGATCCAGCGGATCCGCTTCGACGGAGAACAGTTCCACGTGGAATGGATCCCGGTCCGGCCAATTCCTGTCGATGACTTCTGGTATGAAAACGTCTGGGAGGAATACCGGCAAGGGAAGGTCTTTGGTTAACAAAAAAGAAGGAGGAGCTAATGTGGCTCCTCCGGCTTTACATATGCGCTTCTAGCAATGAACGACTGTGTTTATCTAATTCATTTAGGTTCGGAATCTCGTAGCGGTTGCCGTCTACGTCCTTGATGATGAGCCGCCACTTTGAGTAACGGCGTAGGTTATACCTGCCGCGGACTTCAAAGGTGTGACTGCCCCGATCGGTTTCCACTTGCCAAGTGAGGACACCAAACTCCTCACCGATGTGGTAAATCCGCTTGATCTTGGGGATGAAGTAGAAGGTGTCCAGTTCTTCGGCCACGATCTGACGTGAGACAGGATCTAGCTCTTCATAGTTGGGTAGGATCCCGATTTCCTGCTTTGTGCCTGCATCCCGAAAGGCCACCATGGTAGTAAGTTCGTCGTTCAAAGGAAACGGCCGGAAGATCTCCACATTAGAGAATACGGTGCCCCTGACCTCCATCTTGATCTCACCCTGATCGTTTTTGGTGAGACTGATCTCCTGGGGCGATAACCTACTTACTTGTTCCTCTTTCGCTTCTAAGCTGGTTTGCATTTTTTACACCGCCTTCATTTTTGAAATCTCCGTCTGCAACTGCCACAGACGGCTGAAAATACCTTTTTGAGCTAATAGCTCTTCATGGGTGCCCATCTCCACGATGCGGCCGTTTTCCACCACCACGATCCGGTCCGCATTCTTCAAAGTGCTAAGGCGATGGGCGATGGCTATGGTGGTCCGGTTGGCCACCAGATTGTCAATGGCTTCTTGGATTAATTTTTCAGTTTCAGTATCCACCGCGGAGGTGGCTTCGTCAAGGATTAAAATCCGCGGGTTTTTCAATATGGCCCGGGCGATGGAGATCCTTTGCTTCTGACCTCCCGAAAGCCCCGTACCCCGTTCGCCTACGACAGTATCGTAGGCGTCGGTAAACTCCATGATGAACCTGTGGGCATTGGCGGCCTTGGCCGCCACGATGATCTGCTCCAGAGAGACATTGGGCAGACCATACGCGATGTTCTCGGCGATGGTCCCGGTGAATAGGAAGGGTTCCTGGGGGACGATCCCGATTTGGGCCCGCAGACTCCGCAGGTTATAATCCCGCACATCGATGCCGTCGATGAGCAGTTGTCCCGCACTGACATCGTAGAAGCGGGGGATGAGACTGGCAATGGTTGATTTCCCGGCGCCGCTGGAGCCCACAAGGCCAATCATCTCTCCCGGTTCGATGGTGAGATTGATATCCGACAGCACCTCTTCATCGGACTCATAACGGAAATGGACGTGGCGAAACTCGATATGCCCCGTTATCCGCTCCACGACCTTTCCGCCGGTCTTCGCGTGGGACTCGGGCTGGGTGTCCAGTACTTCGAATACCCGCTCGGCAGAAGTCACTGCCTGTTGGATCATGCCGCTTAGGTTGCACAAGGCCTGCACTGGACCGTAGAATTGCCACATGTAGTTGATGAAGGCAATTAACGTTCCTGCACTCACCGCGGCGGCCGGGTTTAAAATCAGTTGGCGACCGCCGATGAGCCAAACCAGGATTACGCCGGTGGTCATCACCAAGGAGATGCCGGGATAAAAGAAACTTTCAAAGTTGGAAGCCTGGATGTGCTGTTGCATCAGCTCATCGCTCTGCTCCGCAAACCTTGCTGATTCGCTCTCCTCGGTAGTGAAGGCCTTGACCACCCGAATTCCCGGGATGGTATCCCCCAAAAGGGCGTTCAGATCGCTGAACCGCCGCCATACACGTCGGTAGACGTTTTTCAATCGGCGGGTGAAGACCAGGGTCAGTAGGGCCACGATGGGGGCTGGCAGCAAAGCTAAGAAGGCCAAGCGCAGATTCATGGTGAACAGCACAATGCCGATTCCCACCAGCGTGGTGATGTTTACCACCGTCTGAGGCAGCACCTGGACGATGAAATGCTGCAGTTGGTTGGTGTCGCTGGTGACCCGGGCCATGATTGCGCCGGTGGGCCGTTTTTCAAAATAGCTGAGGCTCAACCGCTGCAGATGATCATAGATGGCAGTCCTTAGGTCGAAAATGATATGCTGTCCCAGCCAGCCCGAAAGACGGATCCTTATGGCAGATAACACGTTGATGGTCACATAGGTGGCCACCAGAATGAAGATGGTCTGCATGAGCAAGTTCAGATTCCCCTCGGGGAAGACCCGGTCGATCAGAGTTCTGGTGAGGATCGGGGGTACCAGTTGCAGGGCCGTGATGCCGAGGACCAGGATGACTAGCATTGCCACTTGAAATCTATAGGGTTTGGCGAAGTGAAGTAAGCGGCGCAAAGTCTGTCCCTTGTCGATACAGTGCAGACATACATCGGACCCCGGAGGCAAGGCCCGGTTACACTTGGGACAACGAGTCAGCTCTTCCTGTTCCGAAGGGTGTTTGCGCGCTTCCTCGGGGCTGCTTACCTCCTGTCCAATAGGTTTGAATTTCAAGGCCAGCGCATCCGCGTCCTTGGCGTGGGTGCGGGAAAACCGTGCCACCGGGATGGTTTTCTCTTTGGTTCTTGCCTCCAATATGCCGTTGCCGTACATGTGCCGAACGTGTAACTCCCGGATCTGGTCCCGGGGCAGTTCCAGCAGTATGACCGGTGTGTCGCCCTCTCTTTTCACGGTGATCAACCGCTCGTCAGTGAGTAAGACCGCACCCTCGGTATACCATCCCTCTAAGGAAAGATCGGTGGGACACTGACTGACCAAGGTTTCAGAAGAGTTGAGCAATTGTGTATACAGACCAGTGGGTTTGGAATCCTCCGCCTGTTGCAGGGGTAATTTTCGCCTTGGCGCTACCATAAGGAAGCCTCCCTGAATCCTGCCTAAGCTCTATTGAATTTTGCCGGGAATTAGAGAAGGTATGACAAACAACTCCTGATAAACTCGCAAGCTGGCTTAATGTGCACAAAATGGGTTAACATGCTGATTCGCCCTCATTATACCCGCTTGGTTTTCGGGTTGCAAGGGGTTAATGGCGGAAAAATCTAATCTGGGGCAATTCAATGATAACAGGCGTTAGTTGGACGTAGTGGTCCCTATTGGTCGGTTTTTTCCGCCAGAGGGGAAAGAAAGGGGGAAATTGATGAAAACCAGCGGATATAGGGCCATGTCCCAGGGGCCAGGGGTGTCCTTCCGGTGTTTTTTTCCAGGGGAACATAAACCCAGGACCGCTGCATATATTGAAAGCGGAAGGGGCAAAGAACATGAGAAAGAAGCGTACCGGTCGTACCAGGACTGCACAAAACAAGTTGTTCGTTCTGGCTTTGGCCAGTGTTCTTTTTTTTGTGGGAGCCATGGCCAAAGTGTCTTTCCGTATTCTGCAGTGGGATCTTTCTACATATTTTAAATCCTGGCTGGCCGAGGGGGCCGGGACGGGCTACCTACTTTTGCGGGCGGGTCTGCCTGCCTGTTGTGAACTGGAGGGGTCTTTGGCGGAGCAAAGCTCCCTGGAGCGGGGCTGGTCGTCTTTACTGGATGTTTTGGAGACCGATTGGACCGATCCATTGCACATTCTAGCGTCCGAATTACCTTCTTTGCGACACGTACCCAATGTGCCTCCCCAGTATGACAATGATGGGCAGAGTACCCCGGAACCGGCTGCGATGGAGGAAGAAGAGACCCTCGCTGCCCTTGGTCCCCTGCGGTTACCAGAACCGGTGCCGCAGGTGCAAGAATTGCTCCCGCCATCCCGGGTGCCGGAACCGGTGGTCACCGTTCAGGGGCCCCTGGTGGCGCTATATCATACCCATGCCTCGGAGTTATATCACCGACCGGGGATGAACCTGGAGTTTGACTCCTACCATTTGGCCAACAGCACCGACACGGGCATCATCCAGGTGGGTCAGCACCTGGCGGCAAGCCTAGAGTCCCTGGGGGTGCCCACCATCCATTCCTTAGTCCTGCACGATACCCCCAGCTTTACCAGGGCTTATCAGGAGTCGGCCAAGACCGTCACCGAGCTGGTACGGGAGTACCCCACCTTACAGATGATCTTTGATATCCATCGGGATGGGGCCAAGGGAGCCCAGTACATTACCAACATTGATGGCCAGCCCACCGCGCAGATCTTGATCGTGGTTACCACCGACGATTATCTTCCCAATCCCAACTGGCGGGAGAATTACGCCTTTGCCACGGAACTCAAAAGGGAGATGGATCAGTTATATCCGGGCCTGTGCCGGGGTATAATGGTGGTGAGAGATAGCAGATTTAACCAACACTTACACCCGCAGCTGCTGTTGTTAGAAATAGGAAATTACAATCACACCATTGAACCAGCCCTGAGGAGTGCAGAGCTTTTGGCTAACGTGATCGCCAAGCTGGTGAAGGAGAAGAAATTGCGGTAGGCAATAGCGGTGGACAAGCCCGGGACTATTGCAGGAAAAGGGATTCGGGAGGATAATAGTACGGAAAGGGTAAAGATGGGAGTAGATCGTATGTCGAATCGCCAGGTGGCCCGAAACGCCACCATTGTGATGATAGGGATTTTCATCAGCCGGGTGCTGGGTTTGGTGCGGGAGCGGGCGGTGGCTCAGGTCTTCGGTCGAACCCTGGAGACCGACGCCTATTTTGCTGCCTTTGCCATTCCCGATCTAATGTACTATCTGTTGGTGGGAGGCGCTTTGTCCGCAGCCTTCATTCCTGTCTTCACTTCCTACCTGGCTAAGGATGACGAAGAGACCGCCTGGCATGTGGCCAGCACCTTCATCACCGTTACGGTGCTCCTTCTTTTGGCCTTTACCATCTTTGGCGAGATCTTTGCCGCCAAACTGGCTCCATTGGTGGCCTACGACTACTCTGGTTCCCAACTGGCCTTGCTGGTCCGCTTGATGCGCATCGTCTTTCCCGCTGTACTCTTCACGGCCCTAGCAGGGCTGGAGATGGGGGTGCTGAATAGCTATCAGCATTTTACGGCCCCGGCGGTGGGTCCGATCCTATATAACCTGGGAATCATTTTGGGAGCTTACGCCCTAGGTCCCCGCATGGGGATCTATGGGATGGCCTTGGGCTTGGTGGCGGGGGCCTTCAGCAATTTCGCCATTCAACTGCCAACAATGTTGAAATTCAGCCGGGCTTATCGCCCGAATCTGGATCTGCGCCATCCGGGAATTCGCCAGATTGGGATTTTGATGTTCCCGGCCATGATCGGTCTATCGGTAAACCAGCTAAACCTGATGATTGGTCAGAACCTCGCCTCGGGGCTAGTGGAGGGGAGTATCACCGCTTTGCGGCTGGCCAACCGGCTTATGCAGTTTCCCTTGGGGGTTTTTGCCATGGGGATCTCCACCGCTATCTTTCCCTTGCTTACGCGCCTTGCGGCCACCGAGGCCCGCGGTGAGCTGAAACGCACCTACTCTTTGGGATTACGTACGGTGCTCATCATCACCATCCCCGCAGCGGTGGGACTTTTTGTCCTCGGGGAGCCCATCGTGCGTTTGCTTTTTGAGACCGGTGAGTTTACCCCTCAGGACACCCAGGCCACGGCCTTCGCCCTGTTTTTCTATGCCTTGTCCCTGCCGGCCCTTTCGGGGATTCAGCTGACCAGTAAGATGTTCTATGCCCTTTACGAACCCCAGGTGCCGGTGAAGATCGGGATTTTGTCGATTGTTGTGAATACGGGTTTAAGTCTGATCTTCCTACGTTGGACCGGGCTTGAGCACGGCGGTTTGGCCTTGGCCTCCACCGTGGCCACCACCATCAACTTCGTCGTATATCTCTTCCTGCTTCGCCAAAGGCTCGGTAGTATCGACGGTACCCGGATTGGGAGCAGTGTGCTCAAGTCCATCGTTGCTTCCCTTGTCATGGGTTTGGTGGTCTATGGGACCAGCAACTGGGTGGGCAACTGGGTTTCCGTAGGTACGGTCCGGGGGAAGGTGCTCCAGGTGTGTCTGCCGATGCTGGTGGGTGTGGGTGTTTACGGGCTGTTCTTACTGCTTTTTCGCATGGAGGAGTTGGAGTTTCTGCTCGGTGCCCTCAAAAGACGTAGGAAGCAGTCGGCCCAAGGGGCAGACCAGTAACACCTTTTCCCTTTCTCTCCTGAACAACCGTATAGTCGGGATGGAAACAGGTATCCTAATACCGTGATCTTGTTTTCCCTGGGCCTTAGGGCCACGACTATACAAAGGAGAAGAAGGTAGCATGCACAACAACAAGACACCTATCGTACAGGACATGACGAAGCTGCATAGGGACCTGCAAAGTTTCCAAGGCAACTTCAAGTTGGACCGCAGTGGGTTCGACCCGAAAATCCCAGGCCACACCACCGCCCATGATATGATCCTCCGGCAGCCGCCACGTACCGCCAAGGACATTGGGGCGGGGATCGGTCTGCCGAAAGAAGTCCGTTTAGAGATGGGCCTTA
>DUMW01000015.1 GCA_012839765.1 Bacillota bacterium | reverse complement strand
GGTATGTCCATGCTTGATCCAGTGTCCAGCCGTGATCTTCTCGAGGTTATCGACGACCGAATCTACTCAAAGGGCACCATCATTGGTGCCCAGCTACCCGTATCCCAGTGGTATAATATTTTCGAGGACAGTACGGTTGCAGATGCAGTTCTGGATCGCCTTATTCACAACTCATATCGCTTTGAACTTAAGGGTGATTCCAAAAGGAGGCAGTCACTACAACCAATAACCCCATAGATTCGTTACTTTCAGCATTTGGTCAGGTGTCTGCATAGGACTGGATTAGGCTGTCTGGATTGGATCGGAACGGCCTGACTGAATTGAACCTGAACACATGACTGAATTGAGCCGGAATGCCTGTCGGAATTGACCGGAATACGCACTATCTGGATGAACTGCAGAAAGAGTACCCGGACCCGATTGCTCATTTTACAGAAGTTGCCCGCAGGATGACTCAAGAAGAGACCAGTCGTGACGTAACGATGGAGACTAGAACAGTTCAAGCAAATACGCCCCCACCGCGTAGCCGTACTCCACAAGGGCATCCCGCAGGCCCACTGGGCAGCAAGCCCGCTCACCAGGCACTTCGAAGTTGAACGCGCAGGGCGCCCCCTTCAAAAGATCAATGATCTCAGGCCCGTCGATACTGCCGCGGTAAGGATAAAGATGGTCGTCCCGCATCCCCAGGTTGTCAAAGATGTGCGTGGCAACGACGCGCTCTCTCAACAGCCCCAGGTCTTCGGCCTGAAGTGGGTTAGCCAGGCGGCCATGGCTTGTACCCAGGACGCCTTTGGGGCTCTTCACCCCGCTAATACTGTACTTTCTTAAGAAAGAACCGATAGGACAATACCAGGAGCAACCCATTATAAAGTGCACCAATGAGCAGGTACGCCGGATAACCAAGGTTAGCCCCATATTCTATGGGCATCAGTTTCACCAGCATCCCCCGGATCACCCAGAAGTTTGGGAATATCCCTAGCAGATACTGCAAAGAACCTTGGAAGGTATCCAAAACCATTAACACCGGTACCAAGGCCAACATCCCCGTTCCCTTGATGAAAGCAAAACCCTCCACCTTGTTTCTGGCAAAGGCGCTCTGCAGTAAACCCAATGCCGGAACCAGAAGGCCGTTGACCAAGGAAAAAAGCACAACATCGACAAAACACAGCCTTCCGAATAGGGATATCCCCATGATGGTATATTTGTCCCCGGCCAAGAGCTTAGTGCCCATCAGGATGATCATATTCCCCAGAACGGACAGCACGTAGATGTATGTCATTTTGAACTTCAGGTAGCCTGACGCACCCACCGGGGTCACGGCGATACTGTGGATTGTGTTTTCGTCCTTTTGCTCTAGCAGCAGGAAGGTAGCCATGGCCCCAAGGAAAAACGCGCCGAAAGACAAAAGGATAACTAGCAACAAGAGCATCATGACCTTTAGCATGGTCTCCTGCAATGGATCAATGGCGGTGAAGATTAAAGGGAACACAAAGGAAGACAGGATCAAAAGAATGACGGGAAACAGACACAGGTAAAGATTGATGGGTTCCCGGGCGATGGTCCGAAGCTCATACTTCAACAGTGACAGATATTTCTTCATCCTAGCTAACCCCTCTTACAGCATTATCTTTAAACCTTGGGCCCACCACAAATCGGAAAAGCACAGCGGCCAATATCCCCAAGTAAAGAGAGCCCACAATGATCATGGGGAGTTCCAATTCACCCCGGACGGCGGAAGCAACCAGGAAGTTTGCCGCATGGGACGGCGAGATCATCAACAACCACCGGTATTTCGCGTCGATCACACCAAAACTGTGCAAAATGGAAGGTACCGTGAACAGGAACATATAACAAAGAAGCAAACCCAGCATGGCAGTGAAATCCCGACTCCACAGGGACAGCACAAAACCGATGGCCGTATGGGCCACACCGCCGACCACTATAAACAGCAAAAGCAACCCGTAATTGAAAGTGAGCCCATGGATCAAGAATAAAGCTAAGGAAGTTATAGCCACCGATTCCAGGGCAAGCACCAACGACGCCACAATCTTTGAGGCTAGGATTTGGCCCAGGGACACAGGCATCACCATCATAGTCCGGATAGTTCCCTCCTGCTTTTCCAAGTGGTAGGAAGCACCCAACAGCAAGATGGACATCACTGCCACATCAACAAAGAGAAGCAAAGGTGCCACTCCCCGCGCCTCTTCCGCCGAAACAAGCAAAAACAACCCTATCCAAAGCAGCCCAGTGACCAAACTAACGGGCAGTATCTTGTAGCGCACAAGGCGTTTCAGTTCCCCGGCGATAAGTCTGTTTAAACCAGTCATTTCAGCTCAGCTCCAGTGACGGTAATGAAGATGTCCTCCATGGAGGTCTCGCCGCTGTGGATCGTCTCGATATCTTCGGTTTTAAGCAGCCTTTGGAACTCCTCATTGAATCCTATACCATCCAGCGGAAAGATAGCGCTAGCGATAGTGCCCTCTTTCCTGTACTCAACTTTGACTTCCCGCCTGCCGTACTTTAACTTGAGATCTCGAGGTGTGGAAATCTCCACCAGCCTGCCGTCTACACAGAAGGCCACCCGATCACACAGCTGCGCCACGTCATTCATCAAATGCGTAGTGAGGAAAACAGTACCACCCTTCGCGCGGTATTCCGCGATCATATCCTTGATAATCCGGGCATTCTTCGGATCCAGTCCGTTTGTCACCTCATCAAGAAACAACACCCGGGGATTGTTCAGCATGGCCCGAACAAAGTTCAAGCGCACCTTCATCCCCTTGGAATACTCGCCCACTTTCATATCTCGGTACTCCCAAAGGCCGACCCGTTCCATAAGCTCTTGAATGTCCGCCTTCCGGTGGTAGAAATCGGCGAAGAACTGCATGTTCTCCAAAGCAGTCAGTTTGGAGAAATGAACCGGCACTTCAAACCCTACACCTATTTCCTCGTAGTAGGAGTTGTCCAGCGACTCAAGATCCTTGTCAAAATACTTAACGCTGCCCCGGTAGCCTTCCAAGAGCTTCGTGAGAATCTTTTGCGTGGTGGATTTCCCGGCACCGGAGGGTCCCAACAGACCGAAAATCTCGCCTTGGAACACATCGAAGGTGATCCCTTTGATGGTATCTTCCCTGGTAGATGGGTACCTATACCACAATTCCTTAATGCTAAAGGCGGTTTTCATCCTTCTCCTCCTTCTGTTACCCTTGCTGATACCCTACCCTGATTCGGTTCGTGCCTTTAAGTATCTTTTGCCCGAACCCCATACTGAATAATGTCTACGATCTGGTTAACCGTGTGGAGTACCTCAGTGGGTTCCCCGCACGGCACCAGCTTGTGCAGATTGGAAAAGACAACCTGCAATAGCTTGACTACCAGTTCCGGCGGATAGCGACTGTCAATCTGACCTGCATTTACCGCCAGGACGATCTGCTGATGGAAGGCCCCGATGTAATCATAGGGAAAGAAACTGTATAGCCGACTGCGAAAATCGTCGGTCTCCTCCATAATCCGATTGAACAGAAGATGCTGCCGCTCATCGGCCAGCATGAAAGCTGTGGTTGCTTTGATTATTTCCTTCAGAGCGGCAAAAAAGTCGTTGCTGCCTGCAACCGTTTCCCGTAGCCGCTGTTGAAAGTAACCAGCCTTCTTCTTCGCAATGATATCGATCATGGCCAAGTACAACCCGAACTTGTCGCCAAAATTATGATAGAAACTACCTTTGCTCATCCCGGACTTTTTCAGGATATCGTTCAGGGAAGCGTCCTCAAACTTCTTCCTGGCAAACTCATCGAGGGCCGCCTCTTGAAGGGCGGGATAACGCAAAAGCGGGTTGTTTTCCCCGATCAGGGCCTGATAATCAAAACTCCTTCCCAAAACCTACACCTTCCATCCTACGGAAGCTTCTCTGGACCAGACGGTCTAGACCATCTGGTCTAATCTTACCACCCAACTTCGGTCCCTGTCAACACGAGGTAATGAACACTCAGAACTGGAGGAGATGGGTGCCTATCACAATGCCTGTTTCCCCCATGACCAGTAAAAGAGGGCCACCCCGTCTCCAAAACGAAAACAGGATGGCCCCTAGTTGGTCCAAAGTTCCAGAATATCAATGGGGCAATTGGTCTACATAGTTGCCAGTCCGCCTTTGTCTACCATCGCTTCTTCGGCTCAAACTCCTGGGGATGGCGCCGCTTGAGCTCAGGGATAAAGTGGGCCCGCCCCGTCGCAGCCAAATACTCGGAGTACTTGGCCAGATTTCCCCGGGCATGGTATGGTCCTCCCTCTTTCATGACCCGCCACATCGGATCCACCGGCTCCGGCAGGCACTCCATCATAGTATCATACCACTCCAGGTAGTAATGTACCGCCTGCTGGCACACAGCCCTTTCTTTCTCCGCGAGGTTGTTGGTCTCATGGGGATCTTCCTTCACGTTAAACAACATTTCCTTCGGGAACAGATGGAAACCGTCATGGTAGGTGCGAATATAAATCCAGTCCCCAAACCGCACCGACCGCTGACATACATGGGCACATTGGCTAAGGACCAGGTATTCCCTGCCCTCCCCCACGCCTTCAGTGATCACCGAAGCATAGCTTTGTCCATCCCACAGCGGATGGAATTGTGCCCCTAGGAGTTCTGCCAAAGTGGGTAACAGATCTAGGTTGTATCGTAAGCCCTGATCCACATGCCCCTTTTTTCCACCGGGCCAGCGGATAATCAACGGAATCCGGGTAGTAATCTGATCCGCAGTGGCATGTTCCCCGTAAAGGCCCAGCTCCCCAATGTTTTCGCCGTGGTCCGAGCTTACGATGATCGCCACATCATCGAGTACACCCTGCTCTCTTAGGATTTCTAGAATCCGACCCACATGTTGATCGGCATAGCGGATACCACAGTCGTACCCGTCAACGAAGGTCCGCAGGTCATCCATATTTTGGAGCTCCCCAGGATACCGCGGATACTCTTGTCCCGCAGGAGCCTCGTTACTCCACATCCAAGTGGCCCGGGCTCCGTGGGGAGAGACCATTTGACGGTGCTCCTCGAGTCGTTCCTCCGTCAGCCACTCGGGCAACGGGTCATTGGCGAAGGGGTTACCAAACTCCTCCGGCGCCCGATACGGTGTGTGGGGATCCCAGCAATTGATGTGCAAGAACCAGTTGTCTTCCTTTGCGTTCTCCTCCAGCCACTTGTAGGCCACCGGGAACACTTCCTCGGCCGATTCCATACCACTTTTTCCGGTATTATACATCTCATTGAAACCGGCGTAAAACCACCAAGCGCCATGGCGTTCCGCAAAGGGGCTGATGGTCACCGTTCGAAAACCACTTCGTCTCAGGAGCCCAGGCAGACTGTGACTCCGCAGGCGTCCTGCAAATCCTCGCTCGGGCCCTTCTAGCCGCAAGTCCGCAGCGGTACCACCGTGGCCCACAACCCCGGAGCGAATCCCAAACTGCCCGGTCATCAAGGCTGCCCGGGAGGGTAAGCAAGGGGCGTCGGAACAGTGCACGTTTTCAAACCGTACTCCTTCCTGTGCGATCCAATCAATATTGGGTGATGTGTTCCGATGATATCCGTAACAACCCAAGTGGTCGGGCCGCAAGGTATCAATGTCAAGATACAGTATACGCAACTCCTACACCTTCCTTTTCCACCAAGTAGTCTCACCGTGAGTCTTCTTCTGAAAGGTCACACCCGCGGTACCCTACTTCGTCACGATAGTCCACATTCCTGCTCTATTCCTGGTCTGGTGGCTAGTCTAGCCAAAGACCTCCCCCCTGCCAAAGCGTACATCCTTGGCTCTTCCCCGACCAAACCATGAACCACAGGTTGTAGTTTCGTCAAACCCAGAGATAGGGGAAATTTCCTTCCAGGGCAACCCAAGACCGTCTGGTCTCATGGCGAACCTATGTTTGAAACATCTGTTCTCCTATGATATAATACAAACTGGTAAATCGTTCACAGATCGCTACATACTGACAGTGTCCGCCGGACGAGGAGGTGAGATAGTGACAGGTGACCTGACACCACGTCAAAGACAAATCCTGGAATACATCCAAGAGTACGTTGCAACCTACGGTTACCCTCCCTCGGTACGGGAAATCTGTGCCGCTGTAGGTTTGAAATCCACCTCCACTGTGCACGGTCATTTATCTAGATTGGAAAATAAGGGCTATCTTAGACGTGATCCCACTAAACCACGAGCGCTAGAATTAGCTGATCGGACCAGTGCGATCCCTTGGGAACTGGTCAGTGTCCCCGTCGTGGGTAACGTGACCGCGGGCGAACCTATTCTCGCTGCGGAAAACGTCGAGGAGCACTTTGTCCTGCCCAAGGATTTTGTACGCACCGAAGAAAACGTGTTTATGTTACGTGTTCGCGGGGACAGTATGATCGAAGCCGGAATCCACGATCGGGATTATGTGCTGGTAAAAGAACAAAAAGCCGCCGATAACGGGGATATCGTTGTGGCAATGCTCGGCGAGGAAGTGACTGTAAAGAGGTTTTTCCGCGAACCAAACAGGATTCGTCTACAACCGGAGAATCCCACCATGGAACCGATCTATTCTCGCAATGTTACCATCCTAGGCAAAGTCATTGGCGTACTGAGAAGGTTTGAATAATCCCCTGGGGGAGGGCAGGATAGTGAGTAGCCCTCCCCTATTTATCAACCCAGAAAGCCATTCTAGGTACAAGGATCGACGATTCCGACCCATTTGTCATCTATATAATGCCCGGCATTCACCCTTCTCCTGCCAAATATGTCCCAGCAGTTGACTTCCTTACTCACCTACTGTCGTCCGCATTGGATTGGACACCCAAGATAGTAAAGAACATCTGTAAGGCTTGGTGCTTACCGAGGACCTTAGCATCTTGAGAAGCATCAAGGGGTAGCGAAGCTTCTTCCTGTCGAGCCATGCGATAAGCTTCATCTACCCCTTGTTCTTGAACCAACAACATCAGTTTGTCGTACATCTCCCGGCGGGCTTGGGCTTGTTCGTTCCAAAACTCCGGATCAGAAGTCAAGGCGCTTGCCAGCAAGTCCTGCTTAGCCAGGCGCTTGAACTTCTTTAGCCCCCTCAAGACGTCTTCGCCGTCTACGGTAAACATTGGAACCGCCCCCTTTTGGCATTGGCATCTAACACTACCATAATTCTGCACCTTGACTTCAAAATCCTGCTCCCGACAATTTGCTTTACCTACCAATTAGTGTCTGCTGTTTTCCCCATCCTATACTAATTATTACTAGACTAAACCGGCGGTGCGCGCCCACACTAAGAATGCCGCGTTGGAGGAACAATATTGAGGAGGGAATGGCGTGAACATAAACGTTAAGGTTGCAACTTTCGGTTTCCTGTTATGTGTTGCAACCATTTGACTCCTTACCGCTACTGCCCATGGGGACGAACCGGCGGTTACCCTGGCATTCCACAGGGATCGTGACCCCGTCTCTTTCGTCATGAACGCGACGGCATACACAGCCGGCTTCGAATCCACTGGTAAATGGCCCGGTCATCCCGCTTACGGCCTCACCTTCACGGGAACTAGGGCCACGGAGGGTCGTACCATCGCGGTAGACCCGGCGGTGATTCCTCTCGGCAGCTGGGTTTATATCGAAGGATACGGACTTTACCATGCCGAGGACACCGGCGGCGCCATCAAGGGCAACCGGGTCGACATATTCATGGAGGACTACGATCGGGCTATTTCGTTCGGTATACAGGAGGTCAAAGTCTACCTATTACGCCAAGGTGTACACTGAACCTCGCGGCAGAAAGAAAGGGGAGCAATTCTCCCCTTTCAAAATCCCCGTGCAGCCATCTCCTTACGCACATCTGGACATTTCAGATAATGGTATGCAGCCCGGATGTAGTTTCTTAGTTCAAAATAGACGGCAGCAAGTAGACAATGGGTATATTGGTTCTGCTTGTCCAAATCGTGGGCAGCCTTCAGCACCTCCAACGCCTGCTGGTGTTCGTCCTGCTTCCACAAAGTCACTGCCAGAAACAACCTAACCCAAACATTGCCCGGTTCCAGCGCGACCAGTTGTTGGAAATAGCGGCTAGCCTGCCCGTAGTTCGCCAAGCCCCATTCTACCAGACCCAAGATGTTGAGGTACAGAATGTTGGTAGTGTCCTTTTCTAGCAACGCAGTGTACTTGGCCTGCATGTCCTGGGCAAACTCCAAGTAGTCTTCCTCCTGCATGATCGCATCGATCTGGTCAAAAGCCGCACCTAACTGGCCTAGGTTCACCAAAGCAGTGGCATTAATCAACTGCTCTTCAAGGCCGGTGGCTTGCTGGGTACTCTGGTAAAGCTGTGTCCAGTTCACCGAAGCTGCGGTACAGATCCCCCCGGTCACCAGGATCATTAACACAATGAGCGCCCCAATCATCCCCATAAACTTACGCATATGTACTCCTCCTGTAGGAAAGCTAGCGCTAGGACACCAAGCAGAACCACTGCCACAAGGGCAACGGCAACAATGGTACACAGAACCAGTCTGTAGGCCCATCGTGGCACCTGTTTCCCAGCGATGGCGCCACCGAGCGCCATCATACAGACAAGTTCGCTGACGACTCCAATCCATACCAGATATCGCATAGCCATCGCTCCCCATCAACAGTATATGTTGCAGGGAAAAGCGATGGCCCGGCATCTAGTCTAGATCAATGTGCCAGTGTTTCATTTCTTCCAACAAGTTGTATTCGGTCAAATCGTAGTGAATAGGGGTAATGGATACATACCCTTCCTTCACTGTGGCCGTATCGGTCATGGGGTCTGGATCCAAATCCACCACATCGCCGGCCATCCAATAATAGACCCGTCCCCGGGGATCGAGTCGTTTATCAAAGACGTCTCGGTAGCGGCGGGTTCCCAAGCGGGTAAACTTAATCCCTTTAATCGCCTCGTAGGGAACCGCCGGAACATTGACGTTCAGCAATGTCTCCTTGGGTAGCGCCTCCCGGCTAAACCGTTCCACCAGTTGCTTGGCGATCCTGGCCGCGGGTTCATAGTCGAAGTCCTCCGGAGGGTTGTGATCCAGATCTACGGAGATGGCCATGGCTACCGCTCCCAAAATGGCCCCTTCCATAGCTCCAGAAACGGTCCCCGAATAAAGCACGTCGGTGCCCAAGTTAGGACCACGATTAATCCCGGAAACCACAATATTGGGACTCTCGTTACTGAGCCCCTCCATCCCCAGCTTCACACAATCGGCAGGTGTCCCGTTGACCACATAGGCCTCCAGACCGTCACAGGACCGCACCTGTTCCACCCGGAGGGGTCTATGTACCGTAATAGAATGACCGGTTCCACTCTTCTCTTCGCTGGGAGCAACAATCATTACTCGACCAAGTTCCTGCATGGCTCGCGCCAATGCCCAAATTCCAGGGGCATTAATACCGTCATCGTTAGTCACCAGAATCAACACTTAACCAATCACCCTAGCCTCACGAATTAGCATATCTAGCTTCCTCAACCCCATCCAGTTCGATTACCGAGGTCAAGACCGCGGATTTATTCACAGTCCCGGGGATCTCCAGCACCAGATCCAGGATAGAACGGGTCTCGTCTTCCTTGTGCAGGTTTGCCCGGGTGATGTTAATCTTATAGCCGGCCAAGACTTCGGTCACCGCCGCAAGCTGCCCTGGCCGATCCACCACTTTCAGAACCAACCGGTTAGATTTGCTCAAAAGGTAGGCATACTCGTACTTATCCAGTCCGCCCAAAACCAAGACCACCAGGAGCGTCACCACTAGCGCCCCAAGATAGAATCCAGCACCCACCGCCATACCGATGGCCGCGGCCACCCACAAACTGGCCGCGGTGGTCAAACCACGGATTGTCGGACCTTCCTTCATAATGGTGCCCGCCCCCAAGAAACCTATACCACTGACAATTTGGGCCGCAATCCGAGTAGGATCGAAAGAAGGGGCACTGTCACCACCATACAGTCCATACACACCGTAGGCGGACACTAGCATGATCAGTGCAGAGCCCAGACAAACCAGCATATGGGTTCGCAATCCTGCCGGTCGGCCATGGACCTCCCGTTCCAAGCCGATGACACCGCCCAACAGGACCGCCAAACCAATCCTGACGAGCAAAGCCAAGGTACTGATCACGATTATCACCCTAGACCCGTGCACCACACCGCGGACACTTGGTTTCGGTCCAAGACATCATGGTCCGACACTGGGGGCACTCTTTTTTGGTATCCTGCCCGCAGTGAGGACAACTGGCAAAGCGCTCCAGGTAGCGTTCGCCACACCGCGGGCAATTGCCGAGCTTTCCTTGGGGACGAAAAGTAATGTACAATGAGGCCACAACGGATATCATAATGATCGAGATTGGTTGGAACATGAACACCGAGGCCAGCATAAACATACCCATAATCCACAGCAACGGATGGGCTTGTCGTGCTTTCGCATCCCGGTGGATGAAGTAACTTGCAAACATTAAAACGATCACAGATACGACGATCGAAGTTATGTCCAACTGGAATGTACCGACTTCTACCTGGGGCATTTACTTTAACACTCCACTTGTGTGCACCCGGGCGAACACGGCAGACCCCCTACAGAAGCTTACTGATCTTCGTCTTAATCCGACATAGGGCGTTGTCCACCGACTTCGTATGGGTGTCCAGCCTTAAGGCCATTTCTTTGTATGACAACCCGTTAATATACAGCCTAAAGACCTTGAACTCAAAATCACTAAGAACCTTCTTGATGTGTTCCTGCGTCTGCTTCAGCCGCTCCCGATCAATGACGAGATCCTCCGGGTTGTCCACCTGAGCATTGGAAAGCACCTCCATCAGGGTGCGATCCCCTTCCAAATCATAGATCGGCTTGTGAAGCGAAGTGTAGCAGTTGAGCGGAATATGTTTCTGACGGGTTGTCCCTTTGATCGCACTGATGATATTCCGTGTGATACATAGCTTCGCAAAGGACCAGAAAGAAGAAGTTCCAGGGGCGAAATCCCGAATGGCTTTGTAAAGTCCGATCATCCCTTCTTGCAACAGGTCATCGTCTTCAGCCCCTTGCAAGAAATAGGGACGGGTCCATATATAAACTAGCTTCTGATACTTCGTCAACAGATAATCGACAGCTTCATCGCAACCTTGCTGGGCTAAGTGAACCACCTCTTCATCGGACCGCTGGCTGAAATCCATGTCTGCCGGCCACCCATGAGGTTCTGTCATCGCATGACTCACATCACTCACGTTAATTCACTCCCCAACCCAGTAATAGCAAGCAGCCCTCTTGTCCCCCTTTATCCGATAGGACAAGCCTAACACGATAAAAACACTACTATCCCCTACCCTCAATCGATCAGGGATATGCAGATGAGGGACGCATAAGGAAGGAACACATATGACACAGGAAGAGCTTCAAACTACAATCAATTGTAGCAAACTGTAAAGATGGAAGTCAAGCGAAATCCATCTGGGTATTAATACCCGTCCCCCTTCCCTAGTATAAATTTTCATATGATGGATCTTTCCCGAAGCTTCTTGGTGATGGCCATCAGGGCCAACTGCCAATGGGCAAGGGAAGTGCCTCCTTGAAAATACACAGCATAGGGGGGCCGTACCGGCCCATCGGCGGACAACTCGCTGGAAGAGCCCTGGATGAAGCTTCCCGAGGCCATGATTACCGGATCATCATAGCCTGGTAACACCGAAGGCTCCAGGGCAAAATGATGGTCCACCGCTCCAGTCTCCTGCACCGCCTGACAGATGAGTCTTTGCAACTCCGGATCCCCACAGACCACCACCTGCACCACATCACCCCGGGGAGCGTCGACCCCTGGATGAACCTCAAAGCCCAGTTTGCTAAAGTAGGCTCCGACCAGGATCGCCCCACAGAGGGCCTCCGCCACCATATGGGGTGCCAACCACAGCCCCTGATACAACAAGCGATTGAGCCCAAAACTAGGACCTAACCGATCACCCAGTCCCGGTGCAGTAAGGTGCTCTGCCACCTGTACCACCAGGTCTTCCCTACCTACTACGTATCCCCCACCGGGGGCAATGGTGCCACCCGGGTTCTTAATTAAAGAACCGGCCGCAAGATGTACCCCCACCTCGGTGGGTTCCTTCTCTTCCACAAACTCTCCGTAACAGTTGTCCAGGAAGATGATGGCCTCGGGAAATCTCTCCTCTAAATACTTCACTGCCTCCCCAATTTGAGCCACGGTCAGGGCAGGACGCAAGCTGTAGCCCCTAGATCTTTGCATCAGGATCAACTTTGGTGCCCTGGTCACCTGGGCAAGCTCCGCCGGATCGAACTGACCATCGGGAAACAGATTTATCTCCTGATACTCAATCTGCCATCGTTTGAGGGAGTTGGGGGAATCGCCTTTCTGCCCGATCACCATCTGTAATGTATCGTAGGGAGCTCCGGTAACGCTTAACAACAGGTCCTGGGGTTTTAGAAGACCAAAAAGACAGCAGGTGATCCCGTGGGTACCAGAGACAATCTGCGGACGGACCAAAGCAGATTCGGTCCGAAAAATATCCGCATAGACCTCCTCCAGCACTTCCCGACCCACATCACCGTAGCCATAGCCCGTACTCCCCGTAAAGTGATAATCAGCCACCCGGGCTTTGTGAAAGGCCGCAAGCACCTTGGCCTGGTTATTCACCTCGGTCTTTCGTACTTCCTCGATTCTAGGTGCGATCTCCCGAAGAACACTATCCACTAAGCTGCGACAAAACTCCATAGCTACTCCTCTTCTTGCTTTTTCCTAGCACTGGCGAAAACAGACTTGGAGGAGATACTCTCCCCCCCTAGCTTCTGAATCTTTTCCTGGTCAAGATCTACCTCGGAATAGACATACAATCGCCATTTACCACTCTCCATGGGCATCACTTCCGTCTCCCCAGTGATCCCATATTCCTCCCAAAGGGCTGTCACCGCCTTGGTGAGCTCCTCTTTGGAGTTAAACTCCAAGGCAAAGGACATCATCAAAAACCGCCCTCCTTCAGTTTCTACTGTTATCCAAGGCCGCCCTCAGCTGACCGATGAATTGGCCCAGGGCATCACAGGGATCCTCAGCTTCCTTTACCAACTGCGCCAAGACACTACCGATAATCACTCCATCGGCTATCTTGGTCACTTCCACCGCCTGTTCCGCCGAAGAAATCCCAAAACCCACGGCTACCGGCACATCAACATTGGCCTTGATCCGAGCCACAAGTTCGGTCAGATCCTTAGGCAGCTTCTCCCGGGGACCAGTGACACCATGCAAAGACACGGCATAGATAAAGCCTCGAGAGCGTTCCCCGATCTGCTGAATCCTCTCCGGAGGTGTGTTGGGGGCCACTAGGTAAATCAGGTCCATCCCGGCTTCCTCGGCCTTCTCTGCAAGACCGCTTGCTTCCTCATAGGGCAAATCAGGCACGATCAGCCCCGCAACCCCTGCTTTAGCCGCGGCTTCCACAAACCGATCCTCTCCCCAGGAGTATACGAGGTTGTAGTAAACCATGAAGACCAGTTCCGTATTCAAGCCCTCCCGGCGGATTTCTTCGTAGACCTCACCTGCAATCTCCATCACTTTGGCAATGGTGGTCCCGTTTTGCAGGGCTTGTCCTGCCGCCTCCTGGAGGATGGGTCCATCGGCCAAGGGATCCGAAAAGGGAATTCCAATCTCAATGATATCCGCACCATCGCGGGCTGCGGTAAGCAAAAGCCTTTTGCTGGTCTCCAGGTCCGGATAACCGGCTGTCAAATAGGGGATCAGTGCGTTCCTCTCAAACCGCTTTCTCAGTCTACTCACCCCCAACACCCCCATTCATCCGAATCTCACGAATCTGCATTACATCTTTGTCCCCTCTACCGGACAGGTTTATGACCACTATATCATTGGAGGAGAAGGTGTGGGCCATTTTCATGACATAGGCCACCGCGTGGGCACTCTCTAAGGCCGGGATAATCCCCTCGGTCTTGCACAACAGTTCAAAGGCAGCCAAGGCCTCTTCATCGGTAACAGGATAATACTCGGCCCGTTTCTGGTCCGCAAGGAAACTGTGCTCAGGGCCAACACCGGGGTAATCCAAACCAGCGGAAATGGAGTATACAGGGGTGATCTGTCCATCTTCATCATGCATCAGGTAACTGAAAGCACCGTGCAAGACACCCTTTGTCCCCAGGGTAATGCAGGCCGCGTGCTTCCCTGTCTCTAGGCCCAAACCCCCGGCCTCCACTCCCACCAAGCGCACCTTTGGATCATCCACAAAGGCATGGAAGATCCCGATGGCATTGCTCCCTCCGCCCACCGCGGCCACGATGCAATCGGGCAGGCGGCCTTCCTGCTCTAAGATCTGCTCCCTGCACTCCCGTCCAATTACAGACTGGAAGTCCCGTACAATGGTGGGATAGGGATGTGGCCCCACCGCAGAACCGATGAGATAATAACTGTCCTCCACATTGGTCACCCAATAGCGGATCGCCTCATTGCAAGCATCCTTCAGGGTACCGGTCCCTGAAGACACCGATTCCACCCGGGCACCCAAAAGCTCCATCCGAAAAACGTTCAGGGCCTGCCGCCGAACATCTTCCTCGCCCATGAACACCACGCATTCCATCCCGAACATAGCAGCAGCCGTAGCACTGGCCACCCCATGCTGGCCGGCACCGGTTTCGGCAATAATCTTGCGTTTCCCCATGCGCTTGGCTAACAGGATCTGCCCCAGGGTGTTATTGATCTTGTGGGCGCCGGTGTGGTTGAGGTCCTCCCGTTTCAAGTATATCTTAGGCCCGCCTAGCCGTTCAGTCAGGCGCCGGGCAAAGTAAAGAGGGGTAGGCCGTCCGGAGTACTCCCTCCAATACCACTCTAGCTCCTCCCAAAAGGAGGGATCCTTCTTCACGGCTTCATAGGCCTCCGCAAGCTCGTTCAGGGCAGGAACCAGTGTCTCGGGCACATACCTGCCACCGTACTGGCCAAAATAGCCATTTCCCTTAGTCATACCAACTCCTCACTTTCTGTAGCAACTCCCTTAGCTTGCCATGATCCTTCTTCCCCGGATATGCTTCCACACCACTGCAAACATCGATGGCCATAGGTCTTACCCGGGCAATCCCTTCCCGAACATTCTCTGGGGTAAGACCCCCGGCTAGGATCAAGGGGACCCGCCGGGCCAGCTTGTGAGCCAAATCCCAATTGCACACAACGCCTGTCCCCCCCAAAGCTCCTTCCACCCGGCTATCCACCAAGAAGGCATCAGCTGGATAATCCCCAATCTTTGGGAGGCGGTCGTCCTGCAGATGAAAGACTTTAATGACTGGGTGGTACTGGGCCAAAAAACGGCATTCTCCGGGTCCGTAATTCCCATGCAATTGTAACACGTCTAGTCGTACGGTATTGGCCACATCCAGGATCTCCTCCGGAGTGTGTTCCACAAAGACACCGACGACTTTGGTGAAAACGGGCAAAGACCTCCTCACCCGAGCTGCCCCTTCCACCGATACACATCGGGGGCTTTTCTTGGCAAAGACAAACCCAATGGCATTGGCCCCATGGGCTACAGCCTCTAAAGCATCATCTTCATTAGTTATACCGCATATTTTTACCTGAATCAACTGCGCTCACCACCTACCCCAGGGACAACAGCTTCTGCAACATGGCCGAGGGGTAACTGCTGGCACAAAGGGCTTCACCAATCAAAAGCCCCTGCACCCCACAGGCCATCATCCTGTGCATATCCTCCTCGGTCCGGATGCCGCTTTCACTCACCACCACCCGGTCCCGGGGGATCAAGGGACGTAAGCGCTCAGTGACCCCCAAATCCACCGAAAAATCGGCCAAGTTCCTGTTGTTTATCCCGATGATCTCCGCTCCAATCTCCAGGGCCACCTCCACCTCTGCCTCATTGTGCACTTCCACCAGGCACTCCAGACCCAGATTAGTGGCATAGTCGAACAATCGTTTTAGCTCTTGGTGTTCCAGTGCCGCCACAATCAGCAAAATGGCGTCCGCCCCCCACAACTTAGCCTGTAGCACCTGATAGGGATCGATAATGAAATCCTTGCGCAGAATCGGAAGGGTACTGGCGATCCGGGCTTGCACCAGGTCCTCACCGCTACCATGGAAGAACTCCCGATCGGTCAAAACGGAAATGGCAGTGGCGCCCGCCTGCTCATAGGCCCAGGCGGTATAGGCCGGCTGCAAGTCACCGTTAATCACCCCCTTAGAGGGGGAAGCCCGCTTGATCTCTGCAATAATGCCGACGGGCTGTGCCTTACGCAAAGCGTCCGCCAGACTACGTCTTGGTTTGGGTAAAACCTGCTCCAGACTACGGGCTAAGGTTTCGAAAGAACAACGTTCCTTCTCCTTAAGAAGCTCGGCCTGTTTAGTGGTAATGATGCGCTGTAGCATTTTCCGCATACCTCCTGGACACCTGCTGAAGCTGGTGTAACTTTTCAAGAGCCTTGCCCGAATCCACAATCTCCCCGGCGAGCTGTACCCCTGAACGGAAATCCGGTACCAGTCCGCCCACCATAAAGGCGGCCGCCGCGTTAGCCAGGGCCACATCCCGATGGGCCCCCCGCTCACCGGACAAAACCCGCCGGATAATCTCCGCATTCTCCCGGGCAGACCCACCGATGATCTGCTCCTTCTTCACCGGGGCAAGGCCGAAATCCGTCGGGTCCACGTAATAGGTGGTCACTGTTCCATTCTGCAGATGGGATACCTTGGTGGGAGCACCGAGGGAGATTTCATCAAGGCCATCGGTTCCGTGAACCACCAGCGCCACCTTTGCACCGAGCCGGCCAAGGGTTCTAGCCACCAACTCCGTAAGCTCTTCTTGGTACACCCCAACCACTTGGTACTGGGCACAGGCGGGATTGCACAGGGGTCCTAGGATATTGAAGATGGTGCGGATCCCGATTTCCCGCCGGGGACCAATGGCGTGGGCCATGGCTTTGTGAAAGACAGGGCTGAAAAGAAAACCGATCCCAATCTCATCAATGCACCCTTCCACTTGGGCGGGGTTAAGATCCACACAGACCCCCAGGGCTTCCAGCACGTCAGCGCTTCCACACATACTGGATACAGAACGATTGCCGTGTTTGGCTACCGGCAGTCCGGCACCAGCCACAATGAAGGCCACGGTAGTGGAGATATTGTAGGTGTTGGCCCCATCGCCACCTGTTCCACAGGTGTCCAATAACTGGGTCACCCGGGGGCGAATCTGAACCGCAAAGGTCCGCATCGTCTGGGCCGAACCCACCACTTCATCCAAAGTCTCCCCTTTGATCCGTAAAGCAGTAAGATAAGCAGCGATCTGGGCTGATGTGGCATCTCCCGTCATGATTTGATGCATAACCAGGGAGGCTTCCCTTTCACTGAGACTGACACCACCGGTAAGTTTGACAATAGCTTCCCGAATCATCGGGCTTCCCTCCTTCCGGCCAGCAAGGACTGTTCCGCATGGTTAATAGCCACTAAGACTGCCCGAGCCTTATGCAAAGTCTCCTGGTACTCCCGTTCGGGCACCGATTGGGCCACGATACCCGCTCCGGCATAGACATAGGCCCGACCATCTTTGCAAAGCGTACTTCGAATAGTGATGCACTGATCCATACTCCCTTGATAGCTGAAGTAACCCACGGCCCCCGCGTAGGGCCCCCGCCGATGGGGTTCTAGCCTTTGAACTAACTCCAGGGCTCTTTTCTTGGGAAACCCGCTGACGGTACCTGCGGGAAAGACCGTCCTAAAAAGGTCAAACTGATCTTGGCCTGCTGCCAACCGACCAGTGATCCTGCTTACCATGTGCATCACATGGGAATACTTGATGATCTCCATGGACTCTTCCAACCGCACCGTCCCCGGAACGCAGACAAGCTCAAGCTCCCGAAGCCCCAGTTCCACCAACATTTGGTGCTCCGCCACTTCCTTCTCATCCTTCATAAGCTCACGGACATAGGCCTCATCCTCGGCGGGTGTTGCTCCGCGGGGCCGGGTTCCCGCAATGGGATGAATCTCCGCCTTTCCTTCCTGTAACCGAACCAAAGTCTCCGGGCTAGAACCCAAAAGCTGGTAGTCCCCTAGGTCCAGGTAAAACACATAGGAAGATGGGTTGAGGCTCCGCAAAGCGCGATAAACCGCAAAGGAGGATACCGACAGAGGAACCTCGAGCCGCTGGGCGAGCACCACTTGCTCTACATCTCCCTGAGTAATGGCCTTTTGAACTTCCCTTACAGCTTCCATAAAAGCTTCCGGGGAGGTACTGGAGGTTGCTTGACCTACGTCAAAGGGTCTATCTACGGATAGGGAAGGAAGGGTGCAAGCGGAGTCCATTACCTGTCTTACCGCCTTTTCCAGACGTAACTGGGCCTCTTGGTACTCCTTTTCTGGATTGTCCTTAGGATGGGAATTGTAGATAACTTTGATGGTGTGGTACAGATGGTCGAAGACGTATACGATCTCCGGAAACATGTAGACACAATCATAGACATCAAGTCCATCACCGGCCGCTAAGTCTTCTTTACCGTCCAGATACGCCACTTCAAAACCGGTGTAGCCCACCGCTCCACCGGTAAAGGGCAGATCTAGCACCGGCGCGGCCGAGACGTCACGTAGAAGCTCCCTTAGCACAGCTAAGGGATGGGCCCTGCGAATTACCGGGGGCTTGCCCTGCTCCTCCACCACCACCTGGGTACCCTTGGTCCGAATCACCATATGGGGGGAGACCCCAAGGAAGGAGTACCGGCCAAACCGTTCTCCCTTTTCGACACTCTCCAACAAAAAGCCCATTCCGGACTGGGCCACCTTAGACCACAATGATACCGGAGTCTCCAAATCCGCTGGCAGCTCGCAATAAACAGGCACGACCCTGTACTGCGCGCTCAGCTTCTCATACTCAGCTCTACTCGGGTAACAACGCACTATAGATTCCTCCCTCTGTTGTCCGTGGAATCTGAACAAAAAAAGACCAGATCCATACCGTAGGAATCTGGCCTGAAAAGGCGTTACCACTCCTCATCTCATCTCGTCTCATCTCATCTCAGCTCAGACTCCACTTGTCTCGACATTTAATTGTCTCCCTCAGGTGGGATTGACATATATTTTATGAAAGACGTAACCGTTTGTCAAGCAGACAAATCCTAGGGGTGCACGCACAAAACGTAGGTAGAAATCATCACTCTACCCCCGTACATTATGCTATTTTTGGCTGCCAGTACTCGTCCCAACGATTACCATGGATAAAGGCAGCGAGGTTAAGCATTTGTTGGACACCGGCTTGGCTCCACCTCATTCCTGCCTGTTTGTGCCGTTTACAGACTATTTGTTTGCAGGCACTCTCCACATGACCACTTCCAATCGGATAACCATGGGACTCTAACCATTTATAGCGCATGCG
>DUMW01000014.1 GCA_012839765.1 Bacillota bacterium | reverse complement strand
GGTCCACCAGACCTTTGCGATGGACTCCTTTTCCGTGATGCTTGGGGCTTCGGCATGGCATTATGGAGCAGTAGTAGCAATACTTTTCCTCATCCCCCAGACACTGTACTTCATCCTAGCCAGGAGTGCCTACTTAAGAGAACTGGTTTCCGGGGTCGGATGAGTTCTGTCTTTCCGGTGAAGGCAGGAACGATGGTGGTTTGCCCAGGACGGGCATTCGATGGCGATCCGATGTGCAGGGGCGGTTTGTCCCGGAACCGCCCTGCGGGGCATGAGTGTAGAAGGGGTAGTCGCGGGTCATCGGGGTGATACGTACCCGTGGTGATGGAGGAGGCAAGTGGCGATCCGAGTTATACTCTCATCTTTTCCCGAGATACTTTGGTCCATGGGAGATAACAACCACTGCCTCAGTCGGCTTGGGGGAGAGTTTGCTCTTTGGCCCTGAGGGATCCTGGCGGGGGGGTGACTTTGACCCTCCAAGGAGTTGCTAGACAGTTGGGATCCTGAGGACGGTACGATAATCCTTTGATGCAGACTTCATCAGCGGAGGGGCTTTTGACCGCAGCATCTTTCCGGTTTGGCACTCGGTAACTAGCAGGCCCTGGTGGACCAGTCCCCTCCGCCACGCCACCTGAGTCGGGGAGCCTTTGCGGTGGAGTTCGATGCCCGAAGCAGGGCGGTGGAGAACAGGACTCGGGGCTTTCACGGTGGGAACAGGGCTAAAGATTGACCAATGATCTTACCCTCCGTAAACCCCTTTTTCTAATTGCTGGCATAAACATACTGGTGGGCATTATGCCACCGGAGGGAAACCCCAACCCTATTCCCACTCTGTCCCAGCCCCAGTCCCACTTTAGCTAAGATCTACAGTCTTGACTAGGTGGTATTGAAGTCCCAGGCAGATTTTTGCGTTATTTCCTTGACTTGGCAGGGTTTACTCCTCTAGAATTGATATGAATGTACAGGATCGCCCACCGCTGGCGATACTGTGAAGGGTTCTTTCAATGCTAAATGGTGGTGACCTTGATGCACTCTGCGGATCAGCGGCTCCCCCAGTGGCAGCGCCGGATCTTTCTTTTATGTTTCGGGGCCTACGGGATCGCCTATCTTGGCCGGATGAATTTGTCGGTGGCCATGCCCTTTCTCCAGGCTCAAGGTTTTGACAAAAGTAGCCTGGGCCTTGTGGGCAGTTGCTTTTTTTGGATCTATGCCTTTGGACAGTTGATTAATGGACGGTTGGGGGATCGGTTCCCGGGACGGACCTTTGTCTTTGTGGGCCTGTTGGGTTCTGCGGTGGCGAATCTTCTTTTTGGCCTGCAAAGCTCCTTGGTGTTTATGTTGGCCCTTTGGGCCTTGAATGGTTTTCTGCAGTCTATCCTATGGGGTCCCTTGATGCGTACCTTGGCCCTGTGGCATGCCCCGTTGCAAAGGGCGGGGCGGGCCCTGGGGGTATTTTCCTCAGCCATGTTGGGTTACGCCATCATTTGGGGTGGTCTAGGTCAGTTGGCGCCCCGGATCGGTTGGCGGCCCCTGTTTCTGATCCCTGGAGGTTTGTTGTTTATCTATGCCTTTGTTTGGTATCTAGGTCAGCGCACGCCTGAGGAGGTGGGTGTGAAGGCCCCCGGTGGTCTCCCTTCCCAGAATGAGGCTGGTTCCTATGTGGCCTTGCTGCGATCTACTCCCTTGGCTCGCTATGCTTTGGTGGGCGTGTTCGTGGGGTTTGTACGGGAAGGGATCAATCTTTGGATGCCCACCTTGTTGAGGGAGGTCTTCGGTATTAGTGCTAGCCAGACCTTGGTCTTGGCGGTGATTGTAAGCAGCTTGAATCTATGTGGGCTGCTGTTAGCAAGATTCTTTGTGGCCAAGATCGCCAGTCGCGGTGCCTTAACGGCCCTTTATACCTGCGGTACCCTCATCGGTTTTCTCCTTTGGGCGACCCAGGGAGGGAATATGGTGGTCTTTGGGGTCCTATTGGCCCTGTGTAGCATGTTTATGTACGGAGCGACTTCCATTTTGACCTCGGTGATCCCCCAAGAGTGTCCCATGCCTTCCACCGCGGCCGGTTTCATTGATTTCGTGGTCTATCTAGGGGCGGGGTTGTCGGGGATCATTACAGGAATTGTCTCTGAACGCTATCAATGGACAGCGGTTCCGGCACTTTGGGTAGGGGCTTTACTCCTGGCCGGAGTGGGGATCCTGTTGATCCACCGGCGGAAAGAGAGCCTGGTGAGCATGGGTGAAGGGAAAGCCAGTGTAAACTAGTTGTCCACTATTTTCCTCAGAAGACGGGCGGAAGACCTGGCTGTTCGATTACTGCAAAGACCAACATATCCACTAGCAACTCCTTGGGGCTGTAAAGAACTTGGGACCTGTTGTTGATGGTTTTCTCCCGGGAAAAGGCCAGTAGGACAATATCGGCGAAAAGGCCGATTGGGGAATCCGGTTGTCCGGTGGTGCCGATGATCTTGGCCCCGCGCTCCGGGCAAGGGGCCAAGTTTTCTGGGATCTGTTGTCAACCACCCGGTGGAAGATGACCACCATCGTATCCAGGGCCCCGGTAATCGGCGTAGTACTGGCGAGTCTGTCTAGTTCTGTGCTGACCAGGCAGTGGCTGGCTGCGGCCGTCAACGGTTGGTTGCTCATGATGGCCAAGGGCCGGGAGTGACCAATGCCGCACCAGGTGATTACTCAGGCATCTCTACAGGATCTACATTGGCCTGAAGGTGATCCATGGTGATTTAGATCATTTCGCCATTCATCGGCTAGCTTTGGGAAGAGGCCGTTCCTGTTCCAATTGGCGGTTATCTGTACTCAGTTCCCTGATGTATGCATTGCGGAATTCCACAAAGTCTGTATCGTCTAGTCTTTGGGCATACGCGCCCCGTCGCGGCCGGAACACTCCCAGTTCTTTCGCCAGTAAGCCAGTGCTGAGCTTCGGTGCTAGGTACTTGGCAATTTGTAGGGAAGTTTTCCTGAGGCTTCCCGGTTAAGCGCGGATGGGCATGCTCGGTCCCAGATTCATGGAATACCTCATATCTTTTCCCAATACTCGGTGTGGCGAAGCTCCTAGGGGAGATTCTTGCCAAAAAGCGCAATTGCCGTTTGGCCTGAGCTCCTCTTGATGTAGGTGGCTTGGGACCTAGCCGAAAGGGCCCTTGGAGTATCACCAAAGACTGTCTTTCTTTACTCAACTGATTTACCCCTGAACCCACGGCCATGGTTTCGGGTACGTGAGGAACATCCCGTAGCTTTAGGCGGTCGTCAGACCCGCCCGGGTCCCACATTTCCCCATTGTTGACAATCCTGGGAAGGGTGTGGTACTATTCTTGTGGAAGCGCTTTTCTAGAAGATGAAGCCGGTACAGGGAGCGTTTACACATGGCGACTATCTACGACGTGGCAAGACATGCCGGTGTGGCTATCTCCACCGTGTCCCGGGTAATCAACAACGATCCCCGGGTTAGTGAGCGCACGCGAGAGAAGGTCATGAAGGCCATAGAGGAGATTGGTTATCAGCCCCATGCCTTGGCGCGGAATCTGGCCCGGCGCCGGACCGATGCCATTGGGGTGGTGGCCCCAGTGGGCAGACACATCTTTCGGGAAAGGTTTGCCGGCATGCAGCAGTGCCTAGGGGGCACAGGCAAGATCCTGGTACTGTACGATGTGCCCCAACAGCAGGCGGACAGCGATTACTTGGAAAACCTGGCCGGTGAACGGAAAGTAGATGCCATGGTCTTTGTAAACCGTGTACCGAGCCCACGGATTGTTCAGTGTTTCCAGCAGGCAAACATCCCCATGGTCCTGGTGGATGATTATCACGATGAAATTCCCTCCCTTACTGTAGACGATGTGGCGGGCGGATATCTGGCCGCCAAACATCTGATCGAATCCGGACACAAAAGAATTGCTTATATTGGTGGTCCTGCGGACAATTGGCACAGCAACGATCGCTATGTTGGATACAAAAAGGCCCTGGTGGAAGCGGGTTTACCCTTTGATGAAACCTTAGTGCGTTTCGGCGACTGGGAACGCTCTGCCGGTTTTCGGCTGATGGAAGAGATCTGGTTGACCACTAGGGAAGCGCCGCCGACGGCGGTGATCACCAGTGATGTGCAGGCGGTGGGGATCATTATGGACTTCCTGCCCCGCCACGATCTGACCATAGGCCCGGATTTTTCCATCGTGGGCTACGATGATCTTGAGATTGCGGAGCTTTTGAATTTGACTACCATCCGGCAGCCAGCCTTCCAAATGGGTTACCGGGCCATTGAGGTGGTGAACCAGCTGCTGGAAGAACCCGACAGCCCCTGGAAGCACGAGGTATTTCCTCCGGAGTTGGTGGTGCGCAAATCGGTAGTAGCCCGATGAAAACCGCTAGGGTCCCATGGTTGGGGTCTTTGCCTGGGGGTGTACGGGGGCCTTTGACCAGGAGACTTGTGTTGGGTTGTTACTCTAAGGTTGTCCTGTTTCAGTAGAACATAGATTTTCCCAAAACAATACAAGAAGGAGGTATTTACACAAATCCCGAAAGGTTCCGATGAGTGTGACTAATAGTATCTGCAGTTTGCATCCAGTGGCCGTGGTATGGTAGAAGTCTCTTTCAGTATCGACGGATCGGGACCATGCCGAGGAAAAGGGCTTAACCGGTGAAAAAGGTCCCGATAGAAACAAGCTTGGAAGAAGGAGAGATCGGCATGACAATTAGACGTTTTGTGGGAAGCGTTATCTGGAGTCTTGTCCTTGTCATGGCAGTGATGGTACCGGTCAATGCACAGACGGTGTTGAAGTTTGCCATTGGTACCAATCCTACTTTGGAAGAGTACGCGCGGGAATATGAGGCATTGAATCCCGACATCAAGATTGTCCTG
>DUMW01000013.1 GCA_012839765.1 Bacillota bacterium | reverse complement strand
GATAAAGAGGAACTGTCTTTGTCCTTTGGAGCAGAACAATCTTTGCGGAGGTGGTGGGGATGACCAAGGAAAAGCTGGTGGTGGTGGGCCAGTATCACAATCTGGTGATGGCGGATTTAGCGAAGGCCAGACTGGATGCGGCGGGGATTCCCTCGGTGCTGGAGAATGAGAGTATGGCCCAGGTGTATCCCGGAGCATCCTTTGCCTTTGGGGGTGTTAAACTCTTGGTTCGGGCGGAGGATGAGCAACAGGCCTTAGAGATTCTCGCGGTTTTGGTGGAGGACCAACCGGTTGAAGAAGATGAGGAACCGGATGAAAGCGAAGAAGATGGGGAAGATTTTCCAGGGCTCCTTGAATGAGGCAATCCTGTTGAAAAGCACCCTTTCCTGTAGTAAGCTTAGTAATGAGGGTAACTGATGATTGGGGTATAGAAGTTGGAGCTTCCCATTAAAGCAATGCTAGACAGCAACGCCTTTGATTTGATTGCAGCAGCTGATGTTTGGCCTTTGCTTGTACCGTTGGTTCGCCAAGGCTATCTGCAGTTTCTTTCTACACCGGTGCAGGAAGCGGAGATCGCGGCCATTTCCGATGCAAGAAAACGCAGACAGTTGCAGGCAATTCCGCGCCTTGTATGTCCCGTTCCCGATGAATTGGACCTGGATCTTGGGGGAGCGTCGGACGACTTGATTCTCAGTGCAGCTGAAAAATATGCCGATGTGCTGGTTACCCAGGATAAGGTCTTGACTATGCGTTGTGCCCAAAGAAGTACGTGTCGGGTGACAGACCTCGATGGGCTGTTTAGACTATTGGTTCAGTTGAAATCCCAAGGAGGAAAGGACGGAGCGTGACCATGAAGCGACTATATCGCTCCCGTACGGAGCGTAAGTTGGGTGGTGTGGCCGGGGGCCTGGCCCAATACTTCTCCATTGACCCCAGTTTGGTGAGACTTTTGTGGGTGATTGTTGGTTTGTGGGCGGGGTTTGGTCTGTTGGCATACATCATCGCCTGGATCATTATCCCCGAAGAGCCCGAGTGGGATACCGTTGATGTGGATTGACGGGCGAGGATAAATCAGTCTGTGAAGGGGCGATGATGATGGGAAAGAGGCTTTATCGGTCTAGACGGGACCGTATGATTGGTGGTGTAGCTGGCGGGCTTGCGGAGTATTTCGGGGTGGATCCGGTAATCATGCGTCTTATTTGGTTGGTGCTGCTTTTTACTGGGATTGGATTTTTTGCTTATATTGCGGCCTTGATCATTATCCCCGAAGCCTCCGACGAGGAGCCCTTCTCTGGGGAGCCTGGGCACAGCCATCCCGGGGATGCCGGTACCGCAAAACAACTGCTGGGAATTCTTTTGATCGCACTTGGAGTCATATTCTTGGTGCGGAATATGATCCCGAGCTATATCTTCATACAGGTGCGGCGGTTTTTTTGGCCTACCCTGTTGATTGTGTGTGGTGTGGCGCTGATCTGGAACGGTACAAGAAAGGAATAGATCTATGTCCCCCTCCCGTTTGTTTTTCGGTGTGTTGCTAGTCTTTTTTGGCATCTGCCTTTTGTTGAGTAATTTGGGGGTGTTGGACCCCTCTTTCTGGTCGAACCTGCACCGGGCTTGGCCAGCCCTTTTGATTCTGCTGGGGATTAGTCTGTTGTTTGGTAGGCGCACCTCTCTGCTGTCGCTGGTTGTCCAGTTCCTTTTGATCGGTGCCCTGGTGGCTGCTGTCTTCTACATGGGAGTTTATTGGGCAACCACTGAGTCGGAACAGAAAGAGGTTTTCTTCCATGGGGACCCAGGGACGACCACCGTTGCGCGGCTGCAGATGGATATACCCGCCGGTAGCCTAAGGCTGAGGGCCCAGTCCGAGTCAGTCCTGCTCTATTCCGATATTACCTATCACGGTCTTCCACCCCGCTGGGAAGTGGAGCAGAAGGGGGACGTGGCGGAGTATACCCTTTCCTTTTTCCGGGAAGAGACCCTCTTGAACTGGGCCGCGGGGATGAAGGGTGAGGTGACCTTGGCCAATCAGGTCCCGTGGCATTTGGTGCTACACCTGGGGGCGGGAAAGCTCGAAGCGGACTTGACTACCGCGGTGGTGAATTCCTTGGAGGTGGATGTGGGAGCGGGGGAACTCCACATTGTCCTGGGTGATGCCGGGAAGGGCTCCACGGTGAGGATCAACAGCGGAGTGGGAAAAGTCACCGTCGGCTTGCCCAAGAATGTGGGCATCCGGATTTCCAGTGAAGGGGGCATCACCTCCCGCAGTTTCTCCGGCCTGCGGGAGATGGGTGACGGAGTTTGGGTGAATGATTTGTACGGTATCGCCTCCACCCAATACGACGTGGTCATTGCGTCCGGGGTCGGAAGTTTGGAGATCGACCTGTATTGACGTGGTGGACGGTACCGATGTCTCCGTCGACAAAATCAACGAGAGGAGTGATTTGATGCGACGGTTTTTGTTTTTGGTGTTGGCAGTATTGATGGTGGTGGCCGTTGGCTGCGAAGTCAAAATCCTGTTTTCCGAGGAGTTTGGCTTTGAGGATGACGGGGGCCGCTGGGAGGTCTGGTTGGATCCGGACCCGGCGGGCACAAGCCCGTGGCAGTTTACAAAGAATAGTCAATATGCCCGCAGTGGCAATTATGCCCTGGAGGCATTCTTTGACCCACAAGCTGCCGACCGGCCCTATTCGGTTTGGATCGAGCGACCCTTGGAGCTGCTTTCCTATGCGCCGGTGCGGGTGAAGATCCGTTTTTCCCTGGTAGTGCCTGAAGGGGAGTCCGTGTTCTGGAACGTGCGGGCTTACGCAGGTACCCGGCCTGCCGAAAGTATCTATGATTTCGAGATGCTGTCTACCTCCGGCGACCCGCAAAAGTGGCAGGTTTACCAGTACGAAAGGGAACTGGAGCTGGACCAGGGCGGAGTCCTTTGGGTGGCCATCGGGATCGAACTGCAACATACCACCCGGTTTAGGGGATATATTGATGATATCAGTATCGAGGTGGCGGGACCTACGGATCTAAACCTCGGACAACAAAGCGGCTCCCTAGGGAGCCGCTTTGGGATCGAGAATCTAATATTGGATGAAGCAGTAACAGGACAGCGCCGAAAGGCTGTCCTCCATGAGCAGATCTCTATATTAAATTTAGGATGCGCCGCTTTGGGCCCGGAGCCTTGCTTTGCTGCCGATATGCCCCAGCATTTCCAGGTCGTTGATGACCAGGCGGAAGCGACAGCCTAGGTGCTCCGCCGCCCGCTTGCACATCTCCATACGGGAAAGGTAGATGGTGAAATAGTCCATAACTTGGCAGATGCGGTTGTCAAACTGGATTTCTAGGGCGATGATCTGATCCGCTGCATCCACCGTGACTTCCGAATGGGTGATGGCCAGATTCACCCGATCGTGGATGTCGGTGGAGTTCTTCTTATGGGCCCGGGTCCGGTGGGCGTCACTCTTGTCAGCAATGATTAGTGCAGCGCAAACCGGGCTGACGGGATGACCGATCTCCTCTTCGTGATTTGCGATCGCGGTGGTGATCTCGGTAATCTCCTCTAGGGGCATGCCCAACTGCCGCAGTTCATGGAACACGATATTGGCCCCCGTAGGCCCGTGGTACTTCCGATTATGCATATTGCCGATGTCATGCAAATAACCGGCGATGGCACCCAATTCCACCGTGCGAGGGGGATATCCCAGGGACTTCAGGATATACGCGGTGACCCGTGCCACATAGCTGACGTGGCGGAACCCGTGCTCTGTATAACCCCGGGTGGTGAGATAGTCATTGGCCTTAAGGATCATGAAGTTAAAGTCCGGGTTGTTCTTGATGTCCTGAAAGGTGATCATGGTAACCCCTCCTGCACCATTCGTTCCACTTATTATAACATCCCCGGGGCGGAACAACAATGTATGCCAAGAATCAACTAAACCCATCCCTTGCCAGTGGTGGTCCACGTTTCTAAGGAATGGAGAGATCCTTGCTCGTCCCTTTTTTAGACCAGGAGTTTACTCGGGTTTAACCGCAGCTGGTCGGGTAAGGACCACCTGGTGAAGGGAAAACTATCCTTCCCATCCTGTTTATGATATAATCCACGTACAGCGCTCTGGTGCCCACCGGGGCGTGGGGAGGGAAGATATGGATACTGAGCCTAGACAAACAGTGAAGCCGGTAAGAATCCTGGCGGTGAGCGACTATGCCCACGCCTATCTATATGATCACTTCGATCCAGAGAAATGGAAGGACATCGATTTGGTGATCTCCTGCGGTGATTTGGACAGCCGCTATCTGTCCTTTTTGGTGACGATGATCAACGCCCCCTTGTATTACGTCCGGGGGAATCACGATGCTCACTATGAAGAACGTCCCCCCGAGGGCTGTGAGGACATCTCGGGGCGCCTTGTGGTGTATAAGGGGCTGCGGATCATGGGCTTTGAAGGAAGCCCGTGGTACAACGGTCGCGGGGTTCAGCTCACCGAGTGGCAGATGTGGTGGCGGGTCCGCAAGATGCGTCGGCATCTGCGCCGGCACAAGGGTGTAGACATTGTGGTCACCCATGCACCCCCGGCGGGGGTGCATGAAGACGATGACCATGTGCATCGGGGATTCAAAGTCTTTCGGGATCTGATCCGGGACTACTCTCCCCGCTACTTTCTCCACGGCCATACCCGCATAACCTATCTGAACCGGGATCGGCTCAGCGTCGTGGATGAGACCCAGGTGGTGAACGTCACCGGCTATTACGTTTTGGAGGTCCCCCCGCTTAACTGACCTGACGCTTCAGGGTATACTGTCCCAGCAGATGATTGATGAACTGCCGGGCGGTTCTTCCCGAATAACCGTTTTGGGACATCTGCCACTGCAAAGCCCTTTGGTGCAGGGTCTCCCGGTCTATCTTCAGCTGGTGTTCTTGGGCCATGGCCTCCACGATTTTCAGGTAGGTTTTCTGGTCAGGACTGGGGTAGTAGATCCGCAGGCCAAACCGGTCAGCCAAGGACAGTTTCTCCTGGGTGCTGTCCTGGGGATGGACCTGCCGATCGTCGAAGTATTCTGCAATCAGGTGCCGACGGTTGGAAGTGGCATAGATCAGCACGTTTTCCGGACGGGAGGAGAGTCCGCCCTCCAAAGCAGCCTTCAGTCCCTTGTACTGGGTTTCCCCTTCTTCAAAGGAAAGATCGTCAATGAAGACGATGAACCGGTAGGGCTGGTTCCGCAGTTGCTCTGCTAGGATTGGGAAGTATTCCAGATCCTCCTTGCTTACTTCGATCATCCGTAGTCTCGTGTCGGCAAACTCGTTGAGCAAAGCCTTGATGGTGGTGGATTTGCCGGTGCCTCTGCCACCAAAAAGAAGCACATTGTTGCCAGGAGCCCCCGCTAGGAAGCTTGCGGTGTTCTCGGTAATGAGCCGGATCTGTTCCTCACAGTCCACCAATTGGTCAAACCGCACCGGCTCCACGTGAGAAAGGGGCCAGAATTGCCCTTCCCCCTGAACCATGCTCCACCGGAAGGCCTGGTAGCGGGAAAAGATTCCGGTGCCCCGCCGTTGGTAATATTCCCCCAACAGGGATAGGGCCTCTTCCCAGTTGGGCAACTCTAGAAGCTTTTGTTTCACTTCCGCTTTATACACGTCATATTCTGTTTCCTGAAAGGGGATGAAGTTCTCCCAATGGGCACAGCCCACGTCGGAGGAGGGATCGTCGTAGGCGAAGTCGCTCTTCGCCCTTTTTTCGATTTGCTCTAAGAGCATATAGGAGTCGATTTGGGACAATACCTGCAGATGGCGCAGATCTGTTTTCACTGCCGTCCCCAGGCCCGGACTTAAGGCGTCGGGACTTAAGTGCTGGACTTTGAGGCTGAACACGTTCTCGTCGGCCAAGATCAGTTCCAGCAAGTGGTTTTGCCAGAGGTTGCCGATGATGGGTTCACCGCTAAGTTCATAGCTTTCAGCCAGCTGCGCGGTCAGTTCGTTATATTCCAAGCTCAGTTCTTCCACACTGAGCCCATCCTTCTTGATTCCATAAAGCACGTTGCCGAAGCGCCGGTAAATGGGGTCTTCCTTCAGCCGGCGGTAGATGCTTAGGGGGAAATAGGCAAGGCGTGCCTGCCGCAGCAAACGCTCGTTCATTACACAGACCTCCAACCCTTTGACTTCAAGAAGATTATACAGTCTAAGGGTGGGCGTGACAAGAAAACGGCCCGTTGGGACCACTGTTCCCCCAAAGGACCAAGAAAAAGGGAGAATTGTCGCGGTGCTGTCGGGCCTACAGGGTTTTTTTCGATCGGTTCCTGACACAACTGCTTTTGAAGGTTATAATAGCTTCTGGTATCATACCGATCGAGGTGAGCAGGATGCTTGTGGATTATCATTTTCATATCTATCGTGACAATGTCGGACCGGTGTCATATCGGGCCGCCGATCTAATAGAATGTGCCGAAAGGGCCCAATCCCTAGGGATTAAGGAGCTGGCTTTCACGCCCCATCTTAGTCGTTTCGTGGAGGCGGAACCACTGTTTCGGCCCATTGAGGAGAAAACCCATCCGGAGGTGCGGCAATGGTTGCAGGAGACCCGCACCGCACGTCTTGAGGAATATGTCCGGGTGGTACAAGAAGTGCAGGCTCAGGGCTTTCCGGTGAAACTAGGGCTCGAAGTGGACTACTTTCCCCAGGCCGAGGATCTGATCCGGGAGATTCTGGGGGATTATCCCTGGGATTACGTTTTGGGGGCGGTCCATTTTATCGACGACTTCGCCGTGGATTTCTCCAAGGAAATCGGCTGGCCGGAGCGGGATGTGAACCAGGTGTATAAAGACTATACCCAATTGGTGATTAGCGCCGCCCACTCGGGACTCTTCGATGCCTTGGCCCATGTGGACCTGGTCAAGAAGTTCGGGGCCCGACCCAAAAATGATCTAGGGTTGGAGTTGGCCAAGGAATGTGCCGAGGAGTTTAAGAAGGCCGGGGTGGCTGTGGAGGTGAACGCGGCGGGACTACGCAAGCCCGTGAAGGAGATCTACCCCAGCCTCGCCATCCTTTTTTTGTGCCAAAAGGAAGGGGTACCCATTGTTCTTGGTTCCGATGGCCATGGACGGGACGAAGTGGGGCTTTTGGTTTCCAAAGCAAGGACTTGGGCAGAACAGGCGGGCTACAGCGAAGTGTCCACCTTCATCCAGCGTCAGCGGCAGTCTCAACCGCTGTGAGTTCTTGATACAGTCGTAGCAGGATTTGGGCCTTTAACAGAATGGTGCTGCGCTCCAAGGGCGAAACTTCAGTCTTGGTGTAGTAATAGCTTTTGTGGTGCAGGACTTGTTCAAGCAGCTTGATCAACTGCTCCTCGTCAATTTGTGCAAGGTTTGGCAAGGTGTGAGGTTGTGGTAGTTGTGCCGCCAGAGGTTTTGGTACCGTGGGCTTGAGGTCAAAGAGGCTAGTTTGTTCGCCGGTGAGGATCCCGGAGCAGGGATCGTGCCCCTTGCTATACTCATAGCGCACGTCTTTTCCCAAAGGCGTGGTGCGACACAGTTGCCAGATTTCGTGGATGACAGTGTTCTTTATCTGGGTAGACTCCTGACGGCACAATTCCACCAAAAGTCTTTCAATCTCCCCATAGGCTGCCCTTTTTGCCGTATTGGCGGAGGTTAGTTCTGTCCGAACCTCCCCGAGAAATTGACGGATCAGTTCCAATTGAGATTCCTTCTTTGCCTAGTAGTTTCTTGGGGGATAGCGCCGGTAAAACAACCATTGGGTGGCCATGATCACAAGACCCAAAAGTAGGGATACGGCCAGACTTACCCGCAAGCTGATCACGAAACGGCCGACGACGTACAGACCAAGGCCAATGGTGATTCCATCCAGTACCACTTGCCCCCAGTTTTCCAGGCCGGCCAGGAGGCGGTCGCTAACCAGAAATAACCATAGGTTCAGGCCTAGAATAAACAGCAGCCTAACTACCCCGGAGGCACTGGCGTAAAAGGGTAAGAGGAAATATAGGGTTAGAACGCTGCTTACCAAGCGAGGCAAAATCTTTCTTTTCATGGCGATCATCCTAGGTTTGAAATCCTTCGGATAGTATGCCCCGCTTTCCCGCGAACCTATCGTCTGGCTCGGAAACCTTCTATGCTGATTATATCCTGCCCAAGTCCACCTGGCAAGGATTGTCAGAGAAGCGCCGCATCGTCCTGGGGTGGGAAAAGGCT